>CALXUL010000082.1 GCA_944391635.1 uncultured Clostridia bacterium
CCATACATTGCTCATAGGAACATCGGACTGCCCATTAAATGACTTCTGCAGATACTCAGCAATATCTTTAATGTAAAAGCAAAACTCATCGGTGTGTGTCTTCACTACGCCTTTGCTCTCAAAGTCAAGCATAAACTGGTTTTCTAAGCCTTGTGTATTCTTGGTGGAGGATTTGCCTCCGAAGGTCTGCCATGCAGATTGTTTGTATAATCTAAACCCTTTAATGTTATTCGTACAGTGAATCAGGTTGTATACAATTGCATTCTTCTCATTGAAAAACGGGAATGCAGCAATATAGTATCTGGAGCCACTATTATGCCTTAGAGCTATGATTATATCCTCAATGCGGGTTTCATACGCCTTTTTATTACTTCCGTAAGGAATAAGATTCTCTAGATCCATCAAATATGTCCGTTCGTATTTACTTCTGGCCTCATCTTTTTTTACCATCTTCACGGCTCTAATAGAATCTGAAACCATGTGGTTAAGAATGACTTCACTCCAATTATTGATAAAAGGAATGATGGCATTCCAATCAATAGTTGCTTCAAACGGATCGTAGACGAGAAGATAGTGCTTTTTGTTAGACATTGTTTTACCTAAACGTTTGGCAAGTTCATTTCCGTCCTCAGTCGTAATATGAACATGAAAGTTATGGCTTTCATTCGGCATCAACCTTTTTAGGTGTTCTGTTTTGGAGGCGCACAAATCACTAAAAAACAGATCAATCTGTTTAGATGGATACTGACCAGCAACATTCCGAAGATATTTGGCAACGCGAACCGGTGTGCCGAACACTTGCTTGCCGTCATTGTCAATATATTCTCCGCTGTTGGACATGCAATCGACAAAAACAAGTCCAAAGCAGTATGGGTTTTGAAGTAACTTATGCGCCCACGCCTCTACATATTTTTCGATTAGCTCAAACTTCTTAATTGTATGTGGATTAGCAAGAGCAATAATTTCGTCATTACTATTCACTACTTGGTTCCTCCTCCGAAATAAAGTCCATAATGTCTCCGATATTGAAATGTATATGGGCAGCTTTCTTAGCAGCTACCAATAAAGATTGTGGATTGTGAAAAGTCCAGTTCCGCACATCAAGTAATTCAAAGAGAATGACCGCAACTCCTTTTGGAAACGGTGATGATATGTATTAATTTTTCTCCAGAATCTGGCGTAGTTTTATGTATAAAAAGGCACTAATTTGATGATCTGTTGTAAACTTTAGAATCTCACGCTGCCTATAAAGAAACTTATCTTGTTGAATGTTTTCTAATAATGTTTCTGTCTCAGACACATATTTCCTATATTATCAAGATTGACATTTACTCCAAATATTAGCATTTCCAACGCAATACACGCATCTTCAGCACGGGTAATATTAAACTGCTTAAATTGTGACTTTTTACCTCCAGACATGTACAAATACCACCTATAAAATCAACCGAGGAGTCTCGACTTTTGCATCTGCTCCTCGAACGCTAAATTGGTGGGAAAATAACTAAATTATATTAATCTCGGTGTTTTTGTGTCTAAAAATCTTTTATCAATTCATACTGTTTCTTGTTTTATAAAGTCGTTCATTGCCTATACTTCACAGTCAGCAGCAAAAAACTCACCCTGATTAGTTATACACTGTTTGGATTTCACTTGTTTTATCATCGTGCAACGCTACCTCTTTCAATACTTTAAAAACTTCTGGTTCTATATAGCTAATATATATGTTATCTATCAATTTCTACAATGTCTCCGAAATCACAGTCCAGTACCTTGCAGATCCGAATCAGCACTTCCATGGACACCAACTCGTTTTTATTTAGCTTCGTAAATGTAGACGGAGATATCTCCGCTGCTTTACGGAGCTGTGGTTTAGTAATTCCCTTTTCAATCAGAAGAATCCATAGCTTTTTATATTCTATAGGCATTTCGACACCTCATTCAGCCAAAATTTAAGTTATCCGTAATTATACAAATATATTATATCTTATTTCGACGGTTTTTTCAATAAATAATCGTGTGTTCTCAGCAGTATTTCCTACATTGTTCGAATTTTATAATATAATTGCTCCATTTATTCTTTTCTTTCCTAAAAGCACACGACTTTTGGTGTTGCGCGGCGTAACACCGTCTCTGTGATGCACTGCCAAATGGGTAATATCCAGGCCAAAACATGGGCATTTCTATGCGGAGTTCTAATCATTTTCATTGGATTTTGATTAGAACTGCTATATCATGAGAAAAATCTGCGACCCGAATAACGGCAGTACTTCGGCAAATTTCAGGTGCAAAAAAGCCCGCAATCGCGGGGATTGCGGGGGTTCGGTTAAGGTATATTATCTTCTGTCAAATTCTTTGAATTTCTGTTTTGACCCGAAAATCACCCGTTTGGCAGTGCATCAAATAACGATGCTACGGCACACAACACTAAAACTCGTGTGCTGAAATAATCAATTGAGTTATTGTACCTTTCTGTTGTTTTAAATTAATATATCTTTAAGGCAAGTGAGCATTTGTCAAGGACAGAGAAAATATAATTAGTATTTGGCAACAATCATGACTACCGGCTAAGTACTGTCGTCAAGTAAAAGCGAAAAGTGATAACAGCTAATCTTTGGTATGTACCTTTGGCATTAAGGCGATTTCGTCATATTTACTTTAATCTTTTATCCAAAAACAGATCATACTCCTATCTATATCATATTTCTAATGCCGTTAGTTAAATAAGTATGATAAATATGAATTTTTAGATTAAGGGTTATATTTCCATGGGGCATTATCAGGAGATATTTGTATTATGCGCTTGCTTTGTTTGCGATACTCAGACGGAGATATTCCGGTGTTTTTTCTAAATAGACGGCTGAAATAAAGCGGATCATCATACCCGACGGATAATGCGATGTCATTAATGCGATTGGTTGAGTTTAGCATTATTTTTGCTTTTTCCATGCGGAACTGTGTAAGGTATTTTTTAGGGCTGGTATTTAGATGTTTGTTGAATAGACGAGTAAGCCAGCTAACGCTTAGGTTGAATTCAAGTGCGACATCGTTGAAATTCAGCGGTTTATTGAAATTGTTATTTATATATTCAACAATTTTTTGAAATTCCTTGCTGCTGCTGTATTTCCCGAAGCTGTATTCCGTGACATTACGGGATATCAGCAAAAGTAGCTCGCTGAGATACGCAGAGCACAAATCGATAAAATGGACATATTTTGTATTCAGCTCGGTAAGTATATTGTTGAATAGGTGTTCGTATTTTTTGTCGAAATCTGTTGCGTAGCATTTTTGGTTGAATAAATTAAGCTTTTTCAGAACAGCCTCCGCATCTTTCCCGGTAAAATGAAGCCAGTATATATCGGGCGAATCCTTCAGATAATACACATATTGCTGAGGCTCGAACGGATGATATATAAGAATATGGTTTTCTGTGGCTATAAAGCTTTTATTATTTACTGTATAATGAATACAGCCTTTTTTTACATATAGAATTTGAAAATCTCTTCTTCCGTCAGGTCTGATAGTATCAAAATATGCAAGTGTTTTAAGGATATGATGTCCTACGCTTGTAACTAACAGAGGAATTTCATTATTCGGTCGATCAATCTGGCTGTTTTCGTAATATGCGCCGTTAAAAATTATCATGAAGATGCCCCATTTGTATATTATTACATTTATGTTTGCTTATTATCCTGAAACAGCGGAGCGTACACTGTTTACTCTGTTTCTCATATTGACGGCTCCTCTCAAGACATAATCGAAATCGACACCGGCAGAAACGATATTCGCGCCGTTTTCAAGATAAAATCGTATCATATTATCCGGAGGGTTGCTGTGTGAAAATCCGAAGCTTTTGCCTTTTTCAAGGAGTTTTCTGCCGGCCTGCTTGATAAGTCTATATGTTTTAGGCTGGGATGTACGGCCTAATTCTCCGACAGAAGCAGAAAGATCACAGTATCCGAAAATAAAGCTGTCAATATTCGGTACCTCAAGTATATCGTCAAGATTATTTACCGCTTCTTCGGTTTCTATCTGAATGAGTCGAGCCATCTATAAGCAAGTATGATTGAAATATTTGCCGGCATCGTCAAAGCCATAGCGGTTGGCGCGTAGCGGGCCGCAGCCTCTTGTTCCGTACGGAGGATAAAAAGTGGATTTTATGACTTTTTCAGCCTGTGTTTTAG
>CALXUL010000083.1 GCA_944391635.1 uncultured Clostridia bacterium
ATAGGGCAAACGAAATTCTGAGCGATGAAGACGTTAAATTTGAAGATGTTATAACAGAGCTTGAAGAAACAAGGGTTCGTACCAGAAGCGAAATGGAAGCAGCGCAGCGGATGAAAAAGGAGCTTGGCAGCTTAAAAGCTGAAATAGAAAAAGAACGTCGCAGTCTTAAAGAAAAGAAAGCAAGTATAATGGAGGAGGCAAGACGTGAGGCAAAAATTATAGTCTCGGATGCAAAGGATGAGGCAAATAGTATAATCCGTGAATTGGAAAAAATGAGAGCGGATATAAAAACGGCAGATATTGACGAAAAGGCAATGAATCTAAGGCAGCGGCTTAAGAAGAAAGAGGATACAATAGACCGCGCTATGATGCGGGCGGATAAGCCGAAAAAGACCTTTAGAAAGCCTCCTAAAAACCTTAAAGAGGGCGAAAGCGTTAAGATAATGAGCCTTGGCGAAATGGCAACGGTGTTAAAAGCGCCGGGACCAAAGGACGAAACGGTGCGTGTGCAGGCTGGTATAATTAAGATGGATGTGCATATTACCGATATTGAACGCGTGGCGGACAATAGCGCGCAGGATACTGCATATAAATATGTAAAATCCGCAGGAAGCAATTATGTGTCAAAATCCAGAACTGCATCTACCGAGGTGGATGTGCGGGGGCAGACGCTTGAAGAGGCAATAATGAATGTGGAAAAGTTCATTGATGACTGTTATCTTGCCGGGATTTCGCCGGTTTCGGTTATACACGGAAAGGGCACAGGAGTGCTAAGGCAGGGAATAGGGAATATGCTTAAGAAGAATAAATATGTAAAATCCTATCGCCTTGGCAGATACGGAGAGGGCGAAACAGGAGTGACGATAATCGAATTAAAGTGATAAATAACACGCTCTATAAAATTAAGAAAACGAGAAGGCTATTAAAAAATCTCCTGCGTAAATGTAAAACGCAGGAGATTTTTTATCCGAAATTGTTGTGCGTAAATATCAGAAAGCTTTATAGGATTTCCAAAGTACCGTTATCCGGTGAAAAACCTAACAGCTCATCTGTTGATGTATGGCAGATGTGAGCAAGTTTAATAAGCTCTTCCATTGTGGGTGTCTGTTTCCCGGATTCAAAGTCAATAATTGTCATAACATCTACGCCAAGGAATGCGGCAAGTTCTGCCTGAGTAAGTCCTGCTTTGGTTCTGAAAAATTTTATTTGCAGATGGGGCTTGTCCATAAAAAACATCTCCGGAATAATATTTTTATATATTTTAGCATAAAATTCACAAATTTTCAATATTATACCAAAAATAAAAAAAATAAATTATATCAGGAGAATATATGAAAAGAAAATCAAAAAATAAACTTTGATAAAAACCAGAGCAGATATAATATCAAAAAATGGCATCAAACTTCAAAAGGAGCTGCAATGCCAATTTTGCTATTTATGATATGATTCGTTATTTATTATTTTAAAACCGCGGTAAATTTGTTCTGCAAGAACAACACGCATTATTTGATGCGGTAGGGTTATACGCCCGAAGCTTATTCTTTTATCGGAAGCCGCTTTTACTTTATCCCAAAGCCCCAAAGAGCCGCCGATTACAAAAGCTATGCGTCCGCCGGACATAGAGTATGACGAAAGGGTATCAGCTATATCCTGGCTTGACACAAGCGAGCCTTCTATACAAAGCGAGATAATAGGCGTGTTTGGCTTTATAGCATTTAAGATGCGCATACCTTCTTTTTCAAGGATTTTTTGGTTTTGTATCTCACTTGCGTTATCGGGGATTTTTTCATCTGCAAGTTCGGTTATCTCAAACCTGCAAAAGCGTGAAAGACGTTTGGAATACTCTTTAATTGCATCAGACAGATATTTTTCTTTTAGCTTGCCGATACAAATTATTGAAACGGACATCAAAATGCAGTCACCTCATATCTTTTTGCGACCTGAAGAAGTACATCTCCTGCCTCAGCGCCGGCTTTAAAAATTTTATCGGCAACCGTATCATATGCAAGGGCAGGCGTATTATTCTCGTCTGAAAGATGTGCAAGCATAATTTTTCTGGTACCACGTTTTGAAAGCGCAAGCGCGGTCTTTGCCGACAGCTCATTTGAAAGATGCCCCATATTGCTTAGAATCCTTGATTTTAACCGTTCGGGATAACTTCCGTTTATGAGCATCTGTATGTCATGATTTGCTTCGAGAAGAACTGTTTCGCTGCCTGAAATGCTATCAAACAGCTCATCTGTCATAACGCCGATATCGGTAGCAATACTGATTTTTTTATTGCCGCAAAAAAAGCGGTAGCCTACCGGAGCTGCTGCGTCATGCGGTATGCAAAATGCATTTACACCTATGCTGCCTATTTCAAAGGGACGGTCAGGTTCAATTATTTTAATATTTTCATCGGCAATCCTGCCAACATCCATTGCCATATGTGTCAGTTCTGTCGCGTAGACCGGGAGATTAAACCGCCTTGATGCAACACCTACACCGCTTATATGGTCTATATGCTCATGTGTTACCAAAATTGCGCTGATGTCCCTGCCGCTGATTCCTAATTCGGCTAATTTTTCAGTCAGGCGTTTACCTGACATACCGCAATCCACCAATATATGCGTGCCTTTATAGGAAACAAGCGAAGAATTGCCGGAACTGCCGCTGATTAATGAATGAAGCATTTTATTATATATCCTCAATGACGGTGACGCGGTGGATGTCGCCGCCTAAACGTATAAATTTTTCCTCAAAATTTTCATAACCTCTGTCGATGTGGTAAATATCGCTGATTACGGTAGTGCCGTCAGCCATAAGACCTGCAATTATCATAGCTGCGCCTGCCCGCAGGTCGGTGGCACGTACTTGTGCGCCGGTAAGCCGCGCAACGCCGTTTATAATCGCAAGTTTGCCTTCTACGCGTATATCAGCGCCCATGCGCTTTAGCTCGCCCACATAACGGAATCTTTCGTCCCACACTCCTTCGCGTGCAGTGCTTGTTCCGTTTACTGTCGATAAAAAGGTTACAAGCTGAGGCTGCATGTCGGTCGGATAACCGGGATATGGCAGAGCAATAAAATTAATGCGTTTAAAAACAGCACCTTCCGGTACGTATACGCGGATACTGTCATCATATTCTTCAACCATTGCTCCGGTTTCAATGAGTTTTGCGCTGATTGGTTCAAGATGCCTTGGTATTACATTTTTAAGAGTTACATCTCCGCGTGTTGCGGCTGCGGCAATCATAAATGTGCCGGCTTCTATCTGGTCGGGTATTATGGAGTATATACCTCCGTGCAGAGCTTTAACGCCGATTATTTTTATGGTATCTGTGCCTGCTCCGCGCACCTTTGCGCCCATTGCGTTGAGGAAGTTTGCAAGGTCAACAATATGCGGCTCTTTGGCGGCATTTTCTATGACGGTAACGCCGTTTGCAAGAACTGCGCCTAAGATAATGTTTATTGTTGCGCCTACAGATATTACGTCAAAATACACGTTTCCCCCAATCAGCTCTTTTGCCGATGTGTTGATAGTACCGTATTCTATTTTAAATTCTGCGCCTAGGGCTTCAAAACCTTTTATATGCTGGTCAATGGGTCTTGTACCAAAATCGCAGCCCCCCGGCGGCGGGATAATACAGCGGCGGCATCTGCCTAAGAGCGCGCCGACAAGATATATGGATCCGCGCATTTTCATTGCCATTGCTTCATCCGGCTGATAACTTGATACATTGCTGCAATCAATATCTACGGTATTGGCATTTACATATTCAACTTTTGCACCGAGAGTGCGTAATATTTCAAGATAAAGCTTTACGTCCTTTATGTTCGGAAGATTTTCCAGCCGACATACGCCGTTTATTAAAAGGCAGGCAGGGATTATTGCAACAGCGGCATTTTTTGCGCCGCTTATTTCGACATCTCCGGCAAGGCGTATACCGCCCTTTATCACAAGTTTTTCCATAAATCTCTCTCCTCGAGTTTATCTAAACGCTTTTATGCGGAATTTCTTCAAGTATGTATTTTTTTTCATCCTATATCATATCATACAATTGCCTAAAATGCAAAACAATTTTATGATTTTTGAAAAAATGATATATATTATTCAATATTCTAAAGAAAAATACAGTAAAATGAAAAAAACTGCCGCGATATGCAGCAGTCCATATTCATTTTATTATCAAAATCAAACCGCGCGGGTTACCTTTCCTGATCTTAGGCAGCGAGTACAAACGTATACTGATTTTGATGTGCCGTTGACAACAGCTCTTACCTTACGGATATTGGGTTTCCAGGTTCTGTTTGAACGTCTATGCGAATGGCTTACTTTGATACCGAAAGAAACACCCTTGCCGCAAATTTCACACTTTGCCACTTAAAAACACCTCCTATACATTCTTAGCATTTCAAAAACACATCTATTCTACCATATTAATTTTAAAATTGCAAGTCTTTTTGATAAAAAAAATAAAAAAACACGCCCTTTTGAAAAAAAATTAAATTTTCTATTTGAATTTCAGGTAAAATACGATATAATATATACTGAAATATTATTGCGTTAAGACACGGATGTATAATCTATGGAAAGGATTGAAATTTAAATGAACGAAGCTATGTTCACAATTCCTTTGACAAAGGTCATTGAAGAATTTTCCTGCGAGAAGCTTTATGAAGCAAAAGGAATAGACGAGGTACTTATATCCACGGCGGATGTAAATCGTCCTGCACTTCAGATCGTTGGTTATTACGATTATTTTGATGCAAACAGAATTCAGGTTATGGGAAAGGTTGAGCTGACATATCTTGAACAGTTTGCGGCTGAAAAAAGAACCGAACTTTTAACTGAACTGTTTAAACGTAAAATTCCCTGCCTTGTTATAACGAGGGGGATGCAGGTTACACCTGAGATGATTGATCTGGCAAAAGAATATGATGTGACCTTATTGCGCACCGAAGAGTCCACTTCCGAGTTTATGAGCGCGCTTATCAGCTATCTTAACGTACAGATTGCGCCACGCAGAACCCGTCACGGCGTGCTTGTTGAGGTTTATGGCGAGGGTATTCTAATTCTCGGCGAGTCGGGCGTGGGAAAAAGCGAGAATGCTATTGAGCTTTTAAAGCGCGGACATCGGCTTGTTGCTGATGACGCCGTTGAGATAAAAAGGGTGTCATCAAAGACACTTGTGGGCAGTGCGCCGGAAATTATCCGCCACCTTGTGGAATTAAGAGGTATAGGCATTATTGACGTTAAGGAGATTTTCGGTATAGGTGCGGTCAAGGATACCGAGAGCATAGATATGGTTATACATCTTGAGCAGTGGGTTGAGGGCAAGCAATATGACCGACTCGGCGTTGTTGACGAGTATACTAATATTATGGGTATAAATGTGCCCAGCCTGACCGTTCCGGTAAGACCCGGCAGAAACCTTGCGATTATAATTGAGGTTGCGGCTATGAATAACCGTCAGAAGAGGATGGGTTATAATGCCGCTGTTGAGCTTAATAACCGTTTAATGCGCGAAATGCAGAAAAATGCACAGTAGGGAGGCTCAAAGAGGATGAAAGTTCTTACAGATATACACACGCATACCATAGCAAGTACACATGCCTACTCTACTATTATAGAAAATGCAAAGGCAGCCCGCGCACGCGGTCTTGAGGCAATTGCTATGACCGACCACTGCGGCGAGCTGCCCGATTCGGCGCATATTTGGCATTTTGTTAATTTAAAGATAATACCTGAATATATTGAAGGTGTACGCATACTGCGCGGCGCCGAGGTAAATATTATTGATACAAACGGCAGCGTGGATATGCCGGAAGATGTGATGAAAAAGCTTGATATTGTAATTGCAAGCATACATAGACCCTGCTACGGCGGAGCTGATGAAAAAGATCATACCAGCACGTATATGGGCGTTGTAGAAAATCCCTATGTGGACATAATAGGTCACAGCGGTAATCCTGATTTTGCGTATGACTATGAAAAGGTAATTTGCCGTGCGCGGGATATGGGGAAATTGATTGAGATTAATGCAGGTACTTTTAATGTAAGAAAATCAAATATACCAAACTGTAAGAAGATTGCACAGGTATGTAAAGAAGTCGGGGCGCATATCTGTGTCAGCTCGGATTCGCATTTTGCGGATTATATCGGAGCTTTTGACAATGTTTATAAAATTCTTGATGAGATTGGTTTTCCGGAAGAACTGATTGCTAACCGGACCTTAGACGATTTAAAAAGATTTCTTGCCCCGAGAAAAATAATTGATTGAACGGGAGAATGTATGAAACTTTCGGATTTTGATATTAGATACGGTATAAAGATGAGTGAGCATACCACTTTCCGCACAGGCGGTCCGGCAGAGATGTTTTTTGAGTCGAAAAACGAGCAGGAGCTTATGGGCGCCTTTCAGGCGGCAAAGTCGCAGAATATACCTGTTTTTGTGATTGGCAACGGTTCAAATCTTCTGGTGCGTGACGGGGGTATAAAAGGTTTGGTTATAAAAATCGGCAAAAATATGTCGGATATTTTGGTAGACGGCGAATTTTTGTATGCTGGAAGCGGAGCTATGGTATCTGCTGCGGCAAAAGCTGCCGCAAATGCCGGGCTAGGAGGTTTTGAATTTGCTTACGGAATACCCGGCACGGTGGGCGGCGGGCTTTTTATGAATGCCGGCGCTTACGGCGGAGAATTATCGGATATTGTGTGTGAAGCAGTGATTTTTGACGGAGAAGATTTAAGAACGGTTAAAAAAGACGAAATGGGGCTTTCTTACCGCAGCAGTAATTTTCAAAAATACGGCTGGATAATAACAAAAGCTGTATTTAAATTGCATACCGAAAATAAAGACGCAATATTTGAGAAAATGCGCGATTTGAAAGAGCGGAGAGTAAGCAAGCAGCCGC
>CALXUL010000084.1 GCA_944391635.1 uncultured Clostridia bacterium
CAATGCCGCCAAAGGCACGTCCCACAAAACCGACCGTTCCGCCCGCGCCCATCGGGCTGCCGCCGTTTACGACAGCATCGCGGACATAGCTGTTGCCCTTGAATTTATTCACAAACCCTGCGGCAAACCCGGCTCCGGCAGCACCTGCACCCGACGCCGCACTGCCGCCCTTGAACACATTGCCGGCGCTTTTCACTCCGCCGCTGACGCCGCTCAGCACTCTTGCCGCCATAAGCATTTCCATACCCATACTGCTGCCTGTCTGTGCTACATTAAGCCCCATAGAGGCAAGGTAGCTGTCAAATTTCTGCGCTGTTTTCAAAAACGCCAGCGCGCAGAACATCCACAGAAAGATATTGCCCTGGCCTGTTGACAATGCGCCTCCGTTACCGATATACTGTCCGACAGAACTGTTAAAAGCACGCAGGAACCAAACGTTCATCACCAGCAGCAAAAGCTGCGAGCCTACCATGCGGCACCATGATTTAAACACGCTTCCCGTAGCCTTCGACGCTCCCATTGCATATGCTAAAGGCGATGTGTAGCAGAGCACGCCTACTACGATGTACCGTTCGACCGTCTCAAGCAGCAGCTTGAAATAATTCCAGCCAAGCGCTATTTCCAAAATAACCAGAAGCAGAAGCCCGACTACCGAAGCAACGGAGACAATAGTCGTAAGCCCGTTGCTAAGCGCCTGTTCCACGCCGGCGAAAGTAAAATCCTCAGAGGACATCGTGATGTCCATAAGCGCCGTGTAAGGCGCCCTTGCAATATCAAGCGTCAGCATAAATATGGGTTTTGCGTATCCGACCAAAACCGTGAACAGGGTGCTTCTCGCAAGCAGCGACAAAGGGTTTTCCGCTTCTGTTATGGGTCCTCCGAACACACGGAACAGCTGCCATACCGTTATCAGGAACAACAGCGCCCAGGCCATGTACTGCATGACGGTAAACGCTTTTTCCACAAAAGGAAAGTATTCTTCCATCGCCGTCATGTCCGTGCCGAGCGCGTTTAAAAACAGCCCTGACACGGCGTCCATCAGCTGGGCTACGACACTGCTTATCCATGTGACGATACCCTCAAAAATCCAGTCAAGCAAATTTCATCACCTCCGTCCTGCCTGACCGCTTGTCCTCAGCCTGTGTAATTTCCGCCGGAAATCAACGGCTGCAGGTACGCAACGACGAATCCGAGCGAGTTCAATACGATCCATGTGATAACGATACGCTTGAGCCAGCTCGTTGCTTCATCAACGGCGCGCTGGTTCCTCGATACCATTCTGACAACCAGCGCAATTGCAGCGACTGTGACTGCGACGATGGTGCTTATGGCTACTATCTCGCCATAGACGTCCCTCATAATGGTCGAAAACCTCTCCCAGATCGTATCAGCCATGACAGGCTGTACGGAGACGAGCGCAGCAGATACCATACCGACCAGCGACCAGTATGCCGTTTGAAGCCTGCCGTTTTTGCCTAATTGTTTGACCATGCTCAAAAACCTCCTTCTGTAATTTTGGCAATAAAAATACCGTTTCAAAGCTTTTCAAGGCTTTAAAACGGCATTCCGCTTGTCAGATCCCATTTTGGGACGATACCAGTATACCACAGCTTCAATCACTTGTCATCGGCAAAACCGCGCCAATTTTGTGCCAATTTATTTACCCTGCATTTTCAGTTCAATCCTTCCAGCAGAGTCAGCATTTCAAGCCAGAAATCCACGTCCTTTGCCGGGGACGCCCAAAGCCTGATGGATAAGATCGTTACAGCCTGCTCCCGCAGCCGGTAATAATGGCGCGGGGATAAGTCGAGACGGTACAGAAGGTCTGTCAGGCTCAGTTTTTCCGGTGTTATGTAGGTCTGGTAAATCAGGTTATACAAACGTTCTCCGTCTGACGGCTTTTTCTTCAGCACCGTCAGCGCCTCGTTTACCCGGTCAAGAAGGATCCGTGATTTCTGAATACCCGCAATCCTGCTTTCAAGCTTTTTATTATCCAGCGAGGATTCGATATCAATCCGGTCTATCAGCTCATCTAGACCGCCGAACGGTTGATCCAGCTCCTCGGCGATGGAATCGGGGAAACATTCAAGCATCCATGCGATTGTCCGGTAATGTTTTAAAAGCATAAGCGTGTTGTGGTACGTGTTTTTCTTCTTTTCCTGCTGCGCTATGCGTATCTTCTCGTTATCTATCTTTTGGTCGCCGAGTATCCCGCGCCTTACCAAAAGCTCGATAAAGGCTTCCGAATGCGCTACAATACGGTCTTCTTCCTGCTTGTACGCAGCTTTTTTGCTTTGTTTATTGCTCATATGTGAATAACTCCTTTGCTATCCTCGTAATATCCACAGGCGCACACGGCCCGCGGATATATCCCGTTTTCTTTTTTTCTGACCGACGGCTATAACAACCCTTGCAGTCATAAATATAACTCTTACAATTCCGACAGTGAGAAAAATACGCGCGTATTATATGGGGCGAAAGTGCAACGCGGGTTTCTTCCGGTTCTGACAGTATTGTTTCTATGACATTTTTACTGTACCATGCAACCATCTTGTTGATGTGTGCGTGATCGGAAGCTTCTTTCCGTTTTCCCTTTGCAAGAATACGTATTTCCTCTAAAATACGCATGATTTTGTCCTGCGTCGGCAAGACAGTTTCCTCACATACCGGATATATTTTATTAAAAACCAGGCATCCGTAGGAGCCGGGCAGACGGTACAAAGCAAAGACATCCCCGTATTTTTTGAAAAATCTCCATACCTTTGTCTTTTCCCAGCCCCAGCGTCTGCCGAGGGTTTCCAAAGTCAGTACGGCGCCGCAGTTTTCATACTGGACAGCCGGCGCCAAAAAAGAAAACGCATTGCGTTTGTCCATGTATACCGTGCGGCACCACAGATCAAGCCATGCGTCCGATTCATCGAATATGTATTTATTGTCTGAAAGCCGCTGTGTAATGCTGCGGGGGAGGCAGAGGAATCCGTAGCCGTCTGTAGCGTATACGTTTCCTTCCGCGCATTCCTCGCCTGAGCATTCCACGACCCAGTCTGTTATGAGATAGGTCAGCTTTTTCGTGTGCGGGTCCAGCTCGTATTTGATATACCCAAGCCGTGACAGCGTATCCATTGTTTCTAACGCCTGTTTCCGTGTCCTGACGCCAAGAATGCTTTTCAGTCCAACGATACCGCCGGACCACATGCCTGGCGTGACAGGGTTCTCATAACCGCAATAGGAGGCATTCCCTTTACGAAACGCAGCGCGGGAAGCCAGACGCGCCCATGCGCCCATTACGCCCTTGCCCTGAGGAAGATGCGAGCGCATCAGCTTTACCCAGCGATATTTCAGTAAGCATTTCATAATGGCAGTCTCCTTTGTTAAATAAAAATAAACGCATTTGCGAAACACCTTAAGGCATTTTACATTTGCGCTTTTAACATAAAGATTAAGTTATTTAGTTATGTCTCTTAATTTGTCAGCAATGATTCTATTTGTCTAAAAACTCATTGTCCTCTTCATATTAAATGTTCGGCAGAGTTATAAACAGTTGTACATAATCTTATAAAGTAAAAAAGAATTACGTTTTGGGCGCAATTCTTTTTTACATACAATATAGCTACTTTTCATGCATAAATGTCTACATAAATTGGCGTAAGATCGGCGTAAATTGGCGTAAATTTTTATTGCACAATCCCCAAAACCCGCATAAACACAGGGTTTTTCACGCCTTATTTCTCAATCGGTTTCATTGTCGGGAACAAGATTACGTCACGTATAGAATAACTGTCGGTAAGCAGCATTACAAGTCTGTCAATTCCTATTCCAACGCCACCGGTTGGCGGCATACCATATTCAAGTGCTGTCAAGAAGTCCTCATCCACCATATTTGCCTCTTCATCACCCGCTGCACGAAGCGCCGCTTGTGCTTCAAAACGCTTACGCTGATCTATTGGGTCATTAAGCTCTGAAAACGCATTACCAATCTCGCGGCAAGTAATATATACTTCAAATCGCTCGGTAAGCTCCGGCTGGTCCGGCTTTCTTTTTGCAAGCGGCGATATCTCTACCGGGAACTCGGTTATGAAAGTCGGCTGCACAAGATGCTCTTCAACCTTTTCATCAAATATAAGCGCAATTATATCCCCACGTGTTGATTTTGCAGGCTCCGGCTCAAGTCCCAGACCTTTTGCAACCGCAACCGCTTCTTGATCAGTCTTTATCTCGTTAAAATCTATACCGGTATATTTTTTAACCGCATCTATCATTGTCAGACGCTCAAAGTGTGACAAATCAATTTCAACACCCTGGTATGTGATTTTTTCGGTTCCGCATACTTCACGAGCACAGTTTCTTATTAATTCCTCTGTAAGGTTCATAACCTCATTGAAATCAGCATACGCCTGATAAAACTCAATCGTTGTAAATTCAGGATTATGACGTATATCCATTCCTTCATTACGGAATATACGCCCTATCTCATAAACTTTTTCAAGACCTCCAACGATAAGCCTCTTTAAATGCAGTTCTGTTGCGATACGCATATACATATCAATATCAAGCGCATTATGGTGCGTTATAAATGGTCTTGCAGCAGCTCCGCCGGGAATAGTATTCAGCGTCGGCGTTTCCACTTCTATATATCCGCGGCTGTCCATAAAATTACGTATTGAACGTACAATTTTACTTCTGGCAATAAACGTTTTTTTGACATCATCATTCATTATCAAATCAACATACCTTTGACGATATCTGAGATCCGGGTCGCTTAAGCCATGAAATTTCTCCGGAAGCGGCAGGAGCGACTTCGAAAGAAGTGTTATCTTATGTGCACGTACCGAGATTTCCCCGGTTTTGGTCGTAAATACTTCGCCTTCAACGCCAATTATATCACCTATATCGTATTTTTTAAATATTGCGTATTCATCATCGCCAAGCACATCTTTTTTAACAAATATCTGTATCTGTCCATCGATATCCTGAATATGGCAGAAAATTACCTTGCCCATACCACGTTTGGACATAATTCTTCCGGCAACCGATACCATACTCGACTCAAGTTCTTCATAATTACTCTTTATCGCACCCGATGTATGAGTTCTGTCAAAGCGTGTAATTTTAAAAGGGTCGCGGCCTGCGTCCTGAAGCTCGGTAAGCTTGTCTCTTCGTATCTGCAAAAGTTCAGATAACTGAATTTCGTTATCCATCGTAAAATCCGTTCCTTTCGTTATTTACTATCTTTAAAGCCGTCTTTTGACTTCATTAGCATTAATTATATACTAAAAATTGCATTATTACAATGAATTTTATTAAATTTCCTAAATTTTTGTTTTTATTTACCTGTTTATCCACTAAAATTATGCTATATGAGGGATAAATTAGATGATTTTCCAGTAGACTTTTATTGTGAAGTATGCTATACTGTGAAAAGCGAAAATAAAGGAGAATCAGATTATGAATAAAACATCAAACGGTCCGATGAAGATTATTTTGAAAATTCTGCAAGGTGCGCTGATAGGCTTAGGGGCTGTACTTCCCGGTATCTCCGGAGGAGTGCTTTGTGTAATTTTTGGGATTTATAAGCCTGTAATGGAGGTATTGTCTAATCCTTTGAAAACTTTTAAAACGCATATACCACCACTTATACCGGTAATAATAGGTATGGGTATTGGTTTTTTAGGTATCGCCAAAATTCTCGCCTTTGTACTTAACACCTACCCCAATCAATCAGTATGTGTGTTTGTAGGGCTTATAGGCGGAATGCTCCCATCGCTTTTTCGCGAGGCAGGAGAAAAAGGCAGGACAAAAGGCTCATATATCTCATTATTTATAGCATTTTTTGTTATTTTAACAATTTTGGTTACACTGACTCTTGCATCTTATAATATTATTCCCAATTTTGGTTGGTATCTGTTTTGCGGATTTTGTCTTGCTCTTAGTGTAATTGCACCCGGAATGAGTTTTTCCACACTTCTTATGCCTTTGGGACTGTATACCCCGTTTGTTGACGGAATAGGAAATTTTGATTTTGGGGTTTTGATTCCTGCTGGTATTGGCGCGGTTATAACTGTTATACTTCTGGCAAAGCTCATCAATATGTTATTTGACAGGTTCTATTCTATTGCGTTCCATGCGATTGTAGGGATAGTAATTGCCGCAACAATAGTTATAATTCCTTTTTCAAGTTTTGCCGAATCCGCAAGTATGTGTGCCGCAAACTCCATATGCCTTATACTCGGAATTATAGCCGCTCTCTTACTTGACCGATTCAATCAAAAAGTTATGAAGGACTGATGTTATGGCTCTTTATACCATCTCAGATTTGCATTTGCCGCTTGGTGTAAATAAACCTATGGATATTTTTGGCAGAGCCTGGGAAAACTATGTCCAAAGGCTTTGTGACAATTGGCAGACACTCATAAAAGACAGCGATACTATCGTTTTAGGCGGGGATTTTTCCTGGGCAACATATTTAGAGCAGACAGAGGCTGATTTTAAATTTTTAAACTCCTTAAACGGAAATAAAATAATCTTAAAAGGCAACCATGACTATTGGTGGACAACAATTAACAAAATGAAAAATTTTATGCGTGTAAATAACTTTAATAAAATACAGTTTTTGCACAATAATTTTTATATGTATGGCAATACCGCAATTTGCGGTACAAGGGGCTGGAATCTTCCCCAAATAACACAATCCGATGAAGATAAAAAGATATACGAAAGAGAGCTTTTGCGCCTTGAATTGAGCATAAACGCTGCAAAAGCGAAGAATCCTGATGAAATTATCGTATTTTTGCACTATCCCCCAATTTTGAAAGATTATCTTGCAACACCCTTTTGTGAGCTTATGAAAAAAGAGGGCATTAAGCGCTGCTATTATGGACATATCCACAAAAACGGTGCAAAAAATGCTGCCGAGGGTAAATATGACGGTATCTATTACCGTCTATGTTCTTGTGACCATTTGGGGTTTTTACCGATTGAAATTATACCTTAATTATATATTTTAGTCAAAAATAATTTTATTTTATAAAAAACGGTTGTTTTTTTTGAAAAATATGATATAATTATTTGAATGTAAAATAGGCGTATATGCGCTGGTGTACAAAACAATGTAGGAGGAGAAGAGGAAATGGCAGTAAAGACAGAGCAGGTAGAAAAAAACCTGGTAAAGGTGGTTTTTGAAGTATCTGCAGAGGATTTTGAAGAAGCAATTAAAAAGGTATACGCAAAAAATGCGAAAAAATACAGTGTTCCTGGCTTCAGAAAAGGCAAGGTTCCCCGCGCTGTTATTGAAAAATACTATACAGAAGCAGTTTTCTATGACGATGCAATTAATATGGTATTGCCTAAGGCATATGAGGATGCTTTAAAAGAAGCTGAACTTGAGCCGGTAGCAAGACCTGAGATTGATGTTGATGAAATAAAGCATGCACAGTCGGTTGTATTTACCGCCCTTGTTACTACAAAACCTGAAGTTAAACTTGGTGAATATACAGGTATAGAAATAGAAAAAATTGAGAATAATGTAACAGACAGCGATGTAGATGCAGAACTTGAAGCTGCACGCAGAAAGAATGCACGTCTTATTCCTGTTGAGGATCGTGCGGCAGAATCAGGTGATATTGCAGTTATTGACTTTGAAGGATTTGTTGACGGCGTTGCATTTGAAGGCGGAAAAGGTACAGGTTATGAGCTTGAGTTAGGTTCGGGAAGCTTTATTCCGGGATTTGAGGATCAGTTAATAGGCGTACAGGCAGGCAGCGATGTTGAAGTTAATGTTACCTTCCCCGAAGAATATCATGCAGAAGATCTTGCAGGAAAGCCTGCTTTATTCAAGGTAAAGGTAAATGAGCTTAAGAAAAAGGAACTGCCTGATTTGGATGATGATTTCGCATCTGAAGTAAGCGAATTTGATACCTTAGACGAGTACAAAAAGAGTATTCGCGAAAGACTTGAGAAGAACGCAGAAAATAAAACTAAAACAGAAACCGAAAATGCTGTAATAGACAAGGTTTGTGAAAATGCAGAAGTTGATATACCAAAGGCAATGGTAGATGCACAAATCGACAGAATGGTAGAAGATTTTGCACAGCGTCTGCAGTATCAGGGTATGAACCTTGAAACTTATATTAAATATACCGGCTCAACACCCGAAGCATTCCGTGAAGGCTTCCGTCCGCAGGCAGAAAAGCAGACAAAGACAATGCTTGTAATCGAAGCGGTTATGAATGCTGAGAATATCGAAGTGAGCGATGAGGAAATCGAAGATAAGATTTCCGAAATGGCAAAGATATACAACATGGAATTAGACAAGCTCAAAGAGCTTATCAGCGATGCTGAAAGAGAAAATATTGCAAAGGACATCAAAATGTCTAAAACAATAGACATGCTTGTAAACAAAGCTGTTGTAAAATAAAAGGCGGAAGGCTTCAGGAATATATTACGAAAGGATTGAAGCAAAATGAGTTTAGTACCAATGGTTGTAGAACAGACAGGCAGGGGCGAAAGATCTTATGATATTTTTTCCCGTCTTTTAGAGGACAGAATAGTATTTTTGGGCGAGGAAGTAAATGATGCCTCAGCAAGCCTTGTTGTGGCACAGCTTCTATATCTTGAAGGCAGAGATCCCGACAAGGATATACAGCTTTATATAAACAGCCCCGGCGGGTCTATCACCTCAGGCATGGCGATCTATGATACAATGCAGTACATAAAGTGCGATGTATCAACAATATGTGTAGGAATGGCTGCGTCTATGGGCGCATTTCTGCTGGCAGCCGGCGCAATAGGTAAACGTTTTGCCCTGCCGAACAGCGAAATTATGATTCATCAGCCTTTAGGCGGTATGCAGGGGCAGGCAACCGATATAGAAATTCACGCGCGCAGAATTATTAAGATGAAAGAACATCTAAATGAAATCCTTGCAGAACGCACCGGTCAGCCGCTTGACCAGGTTATTGCAGATACCGAGCGTGATAATTTCATGAGCGCTGCTGAAGCAAAAGCATATGGTTTGATTGACGAGGTTATAGTGCCGCGTAAAAAATAACGGCGCTTGAAAGGAAGTACAAATGGCAAAGAGAAGTGAAGAAAAGGAACGGTTTTGTTCTTTTTGCGGGAAATCCGAACATGAAGTTGACCGGCTTATATCAGGACCTGGAGTATATATATGCAATAACTGTGTAGACCTTTGCAACGGCATCCTTGAGGGTGAATACGGCAGCACAAAAAATGAACAGGATATAGAATCGCTTCCCAAGCCGGCTGAAATTAAGCAGGTTCTTGATGAATATGTAATCGGTCAGGATGAAGCAAAAAAAATACTGTCAGTTGCGGTTTATAACCATTATAAGCGCATTGATCATGAGAACGCCGCCAATGATGTCGAGCTTCAGAAAAGTAATATACTGTTAATCGGGCCTACCGGTTCAGGAAAAACTTTTTTAGTCCAGAATCTTGCGCGGATACTTAATGTACCGTTTGCGATTGCCGATGCAACCTCCCTTACCGAGGCAGGCTATGTCGGCGAGGATGTGGAAAATATTCTCCTAAAGCTTATTCAGGCAGCGGATTATGATATTGAAGCGGCAGAGCGTGGTATTATATATATAGATGAGATTGACAAGATTGCCAGAAAATCCGAGAATGTATCTATAACACGTGATGTCAGCGGCGAAGGCGTACAGCAGACTCTTTTAAAGGTTCTTGAAGGCACAATGGCGTCTGTGCCGCCAAACGGTGGAAGAAAACATCCGCATCAGGATTTTATACAGATAGATACTACAAATATACTCTTTATCTGCGGCGGAGCATTTGACGGAATTGAAAAGATAATCGGCGACCGCGTTGGCAAGAAAGCACTTGGTTTTGGAGCTGAGGTAGAAAGCCGCAAGGATCTTGATATTTCAGCGCTTTTAAAGCAGATTGTACCGCAGGATCTATTGAAATTTGGGCTTATACCGGAATTTATAGGCAGATTGCCTGTTGTCGCAAAACTTGACCAGCTTGATAAAAAAGCTCTTATCGAAATACTGACCAAGCCCAAAAACGCGCTTGTAAAGCAGTACCAAGTATTGCTCCAGCTTGACGGAGTAGAACTTGTGGTTGAGGATGAGGCGCTTGATGCAATTGCTGAACTTGCTCAAAAGCGCAACACCGGCGCACGCGGACTAAGGTCTATTATAGAAGAGGCAATAACTGATGTTATGTTCAATGTCCCGTCGGATAAGACAGTAAAAAAATGTATTATAACACGCGACTGTATCGAAAACGGCGCGGCACCAGTGCTGGTTCGCGAGGACAGCAAATACGCATAAAAAAATGGGCAAAGAAGTCCGCGTAAAGTGGATTTTTATGCCCTTTTTTAAATAAAACAGGGGGTTTTTAAAATGTTTGTATCAAAGAATTTATCGGTAAACGGTAAGAATCATTTGACAATAGGCGGATTGGACTGCGTTGAGCTTGCTGAAGAATATGGCACTCCGCTATATGTTCTTGACGAGGATCTTGTACGCGAAAATTGCCGTATATATAAAAAGGCTATGGATAAATATTATGATGGCAAGGGGCTTATTTTATATGCTAATAAGGCGCTTTGTACACTGTTTACCTGCCGAGTTGCCTCAGAGGAAGGATTGGGACTTGACGTAGTTTCAGGCGGCGAGCTTTATACTGCAATTAAAGCAGGGTTTCCTATGGAAAAGGTTTGTTTCCACGGCAATAACAAAACACAGCAGGAATTGGAAATGGCAGTTGACAACGGAGTAGGACATATTATTGTAGATAATGTATATGAGCTTGAACTGCTCGATACCATCGCCGCATCACGAAAAAAAGTACAGAATATTATGTTCCGTATTAAACCAGGCATAGACGCCCACACACATAGTTTTATAAGCACAGGTCAGATTGACTCTAAATTCGGCGTTGCTCTTGAAAACGGTGAGGCTTTTGATATAATCAAACGTGCACATGAAATGTCAAACGTTCGTGTAACCGGCATACATTGCCATATCGGCTCGCAGATATTTGATATTGAGCCGTTTTTGAAAGCTGCTGAGGTTATGATGAACTTTATCGGTGATTTAAAGGACAAGCTTGGTTTGGAAATAAATGAGTTAAATCTTGGCGGTGGATATGGTATTATGTATACCGAAAAAGATGACCCTATTGAATATGATAAATATATTGAACACGTATCCGAGGTCGTAAAGTCAGTCTGTGAAAAGCGCGGCGTAAAACTGCCGTTTATTTATATGGAGCCGGGACGTTCAATTGTTGCGTCCGCCGGAATTACCCTCTACAAAGTCGGAGGAATTAAGGATATAAAAAATGTACGCAAATATGAGTCGGTAGATGGCGGAATGAGAGATAATCCGAGATATATTATCTATGAATCAGAGTATACAGACGTTATTGCGAACACTGCATGAGCAACA
>CALXUL010000085.1 GCA_944391635.1 uncultured Clostridia bacterium
TATGTGGTTACAATGCGTGCCGCGGAATAATTCAATATATCTTGGCAGGTAGTTAAGCAGTGCATCATCAGGGTTTTTGCCGAGAGTATCGCCCCAGTCAAATGCTGTTTCGCCGCCTATCGGAGCAGTTTTCCATCCATCGCCGTACTTTTCGGATTTGAAGTAATCAAGCATTTGCAGATTCCACCAATGCCCATAGGAATCCCACTGAACGCCGAAATCGGTATCCTTAAAGAACTGGAAACGGTTTGAGATGTTAACCATTACTTTTTTGTTTTTGAAGTTTTCGGTGAATGCTTCACTTAAAGCTTCCTGAACAGCAACTGAGGGGTAAGGACTCTGCATTTCACCCCAGTAGCCTATAAGTCCGACCTGGACATATGCAACTCGTGGGTCATTATCCCAAGCTTCGCCCATTTTTGCAACGAATTTCTTTATGCGGTCAATAAACTCATCGCTTGTATAATCTCCGGCAGTCATATCGCTCGGCCAGTATTTTCCATCGGGCGGCCATTCAAGAATGACACGAGGGGTTACTTTTATGTTGTTTTCCGGGTATCCTGCCCATTTTTCATTACATACTTCAATAAATTTCTCAACACCATCGCTCGCGCTTGATTCAAGCTCGTTATAGAAAATATTTGAGTTTACAACAGACACATATTCGTCGCCTATATTGCCTCTGAAGCCTTTAAGCGAATTTTTGAATGCCGGCTCGTATTCGGCGGGTATTACCGTAACAGTGTCAGAGGCTGTGCGGTAGCTTGGCAGAATGAGGCGCATAATAATTACTGCTGCATCCGATCTTGTAACGGTGCTACTTCCGTCGATATACTCGGTGAAAATGCCTGCTTCTGCCGCATCTTCGCCGATAATATTGCTAATAGCAGAAATCATCTCATTTACTATAATCGGACGGTTATAGTCAGCAAAGGTACATTTTGTTATATAACCTTTGTCGCATGCTGCGTTAATATATGGTGTTGCCCAGTCAGCGCCGGCAGCGGGTGTAACATCTATACCTTGAGAGGTTACAAGCATCTTTATAAATTCTGCAACTGTAACTGTTTTATCCGGATTGATTGTATTATCTGAATATCCGTTTAAAATTCCGATATTTACAAGGTATGATATAATATCTTTTTCGGAAGCGGAGGATATATCTGTGTATATCTCCTCGGGTTTTGCGGAAGGCGTATAAAGCGGAGCTGTTTCTTCCGGGCGGTCGCCTAAGTTACCGAAGGTCTCTATTTCACGTACGCGTATGTTGTCAAAGAGCATCTTCCCAACATTTTCAGGACGGGCAAAGATCAAATCTCCCTCATCAAATACAAGCTCTCTTGCATCGGCAAAACGATGCTCGAAGTTTGGGAAGAATGCGCTTTTTACGTACATTGCAAATGTGTCATCATAAAGGTCAATTCTAAAAGTCCTTGTTACATCTGACGAATAGAAAACGCCGACCTGGAAAACAAATTCTCTTTCGCCGTT
This sequence comes from uncultured Clostridia bacterium, assembly GCA_944391635.1. Lineage (GTDB taxonomy): Bacteria > Bacillota > Clostridia > UBA1381 > UBA1381 > HGM11525. The sequence continues at coordinate 1,492 of CALXUL010000085.1, forward strand.
TACGGTTTTATAAAGCTCAAGTGCACTGCAAGCAGGGTTAAGTTCCATGCTGTAATAGTTCTTTTCGTCTACATAACGCAGATAAAAAAGTGTCATAACCTTATCGGAAAGTGTAAAATCCGAGAAAGTCATATCAAATTCCAGAGAAAAGTTTTTGTTTGAATATCCGTCAAGAACCACTTTATCAGCAATAGAAAGCATACGGTTTCCGTTATACTCTACTATCTGGCTTTTCCCTGATAAATCGGCAAAGGGAGCAATGGAATCGGAAGAAAAGTCATTGCTGATACCGTCATCTTTATATGTATTGGGAGTTGTTTTGTTCACCACTACCGTTCCGCCTGTCAGGTCATCGGCAGAGCTTGCGGGAATGGTAACTATAAAATTATCAATATACAGATGTTCACATCCGCCCTTATATATGCCAAGCGGACCGGTTGTGAGCGGTGCGGCGTCTTCATAGGAAAGAGCCGGTTCATCGCTGTTGTTTAAGTATGCTTCAACCAAATTGCCTTCTACGACAAGCTTAACGTGTGTCCATACATTTTCAAGACTCATAACATCATAGGACACACTTTTTACAATACCGTCCAGCCCACGCTTTAAAGAAATTTCAGGAGCTTTAGGGTCAGCATTAAGAAATACGTTATAGCGTGTAGGCTCACCCATGGATTTCAAGTAAAAGGACGGGTAACCTACTCCAGACTTATCAAGACCAAAATTCATGTCAAATTCTACCGTGAAATTTTTTAGCGAATCCACGTGTTCAAATTTAACATAGTCTGTGGCTGTAACGCTGTAAAAGGTATTATTATTTTCTGTAATAAATACCGGATCGCTGCCAATAGCGGGATCCCAGATTGCCGGGTCATATTCGCCTTCAAAATCTTCGCTAAAAGCGGTGATCCTGTCTTCAGCCATAGCAGGTATTGCCGCTGTCATAAAAAGCGTAGATAGCGAAAGCAGGATACAGAGTTTTCGTTTCATTCATAACACTCCTTTTATTTAATTGTATATGTCAAGCTATCCGATGCAATATCATCAAATGAAGATTCGTCAAGAATTGGTGAATCATTTGAAGTATTTATGCCTATATATCCGAGCGGAGTACGTCCGCCGTTAAAGTAGTTAGTATTAGCAAAACGCACTGCCGGCATATTGCCGCCGTCTGGGTCAAGAATGCTTAGCGCAAGGATATAGTTGCCTTGCAGATTTTGAGGTACAGTAATTTGTGTACTTACGCTGTACAAAGGATCATAGCTGTAATTATCCTCAGGCAGCCATTTGGTAATATCAAGCCCGTCTATGGTTTGTTTCCACACCGCTTCGTGCGTTTCTGGGTCAAGCAGACTTACCTCAACCGGCCAGTTATAGTAAATAGGTGCCGAACCTGTGTTCTTAACTGTGAAATTAAGTGTTGCGGTATCTCCGCTTTGTACCTGTTTGGTATAACTTGCACTGTCAAGTACAAACCGGTAGCCAAGAACTTTTTGTATTCTTTCAGCGTTTGCAACTATATCAGGATCTTTCTGACTGTAGCCCGACAACCAGCCTATATATGTACAATGCGTTGCTCGGAAGAGTTCAATATATCTGTCACAATAGTTTAATACGCCGTCATTAACATTTCTGCCGACGGTATCGCCCCAGTCATACGCTGTTTCACCGCCGATAACTTGAGTTTTCCATTCATCACAGAATTTTTCGCTTCTGAAATAATCAAGACCGTGAGGGTTATCCCAATGTCCGAATGAATCCCAGGCAACGCCTATCGGATTGTCATTAAAGAAGGCAAATTTCACCATTATATTAGTCTGAACTTTTTTGTCGGGGAAATACTGTGCGAAGGCATCACTTAATGCTTTTTGTACAGCCACAGTAGGATATGGGCTTTGCATTTCGCCCCAATATCCAATTATACCAACCTGCACATACGCAACACGCGGATCATTGTTCCAAGCTTCGCCCATTTTCTTTATAAGGTTTACGGCCCTTTCAATAAATTGTGGACTGCTGTAATCACCAACAGTCATGTCAGATGGCCAGTAAGTTGCATCAGGCGGCCATTCAAGAATTATTCTGGGAATTACTTTAACATTCTGTTTTTCGTAATCTGCCCAGTGTTCATTAGAGTATGCAAGGATTTTTTCAACACCGTCAGATGCGCTGCTTTCTATTTCGTTCCAGAAAATATTTGCCTGAACTACCGAAACAAGTGGATCGCCTACCGAGCCTCTGAACCCTTTAAGAGGATTTTTAAAGGCTCTTTCATATTCTGCAAGAGGAACATTTACCATATCATATGCCAACCGATTGCTTGGAATAAGCATACGCATAATCATTTCAGCAGCTTCTGCGCGTGTTGCATTTTTTTCATAATGCATTGAGCCGTCCTCATAGCCTGTCATAATGCCAGATTCTTCAGCTGAGGTTTCGCCAATTGCGGTACAAATCAGAGCGGCTATTTCGCCGCGGGTTATGCTGCGGTCATAGCTGTCAAAACTTCCTTGTTCAAATAAACCGTTTGATATTGCGGCATTAATATACGGCTCGGACCAATCACCGGATTCGGTATCGGTAATATTAAGTTTCAGCGCGCATACAAGTATTTTTACGAACTCTTTTACAGAAATGGTATTGTTGGGTAAAAATGTTTTTTTGTCATAGCCGCTGAAAATCTCTTCACCAACAAGGTAAGAAATAGAATCTTTTGCCCAATGGCTCTCGGTGTCATCAAACTCGGCATGCTTTGCCGGATCCGGAGTATATGCAGGTGCGGGAGAAGGCTTTACACCAATTTCGCCGAACTCGTCAATTTCACGGATTTTCACATTATCAATGATAAGCTCTCCGACTGTCTGCGGTTTTGAGAATGCAAGACCGCCGTTTTTTACATCAATCTCAAATGTTCCTATCGGATGCTCGAAGTTCGGATAATTTACGCCGGCAACATAAATGGCGCATATATTGTCATAAACATCAATACGTATATGCTTTGTGACACCATCAGCAATAAATATTCCGGTCTGACCTATATAGTTATTGTTACCGCCGTTAGCAGAGTAGCAGGTAAGAGCGCTCAGAGTTGAGTTTACTGACAGACTGCACAGGTTATTTTGGTCTAAATAACGGGGATATATTATAGGAAGAGATTGATCAGAAAGTGTAATGTCTTTCATAGTCAATTCAAATTCCACAGAAAAATGTGTCCAGGAACTGTCACCTATTGCCGTAAATTCGCCGACAGAAAGAGCCTTTGAGCCGTTAAAGTCTACAATACTGCTTTGTCCGGATAAATCTGTAAATGGAGAAACACTCATATTTTCAAAATTTATATCGGCAATAGTACCGCCGTATACGTTCGGCGTTTTAGGCGCCGGCGGCTCGCCGCCTTCAAGTTCAACAGCATATTCGGGAAGAACGCTTACTAAAACATTGTCAATATATACATATTTACATCCGCCCTGTACAAAGCCCATCGGTCCGTATTCGAGGGGGCTTGAGTCGGTATAGGAAAATGCAGGAGTAGTTTTGTCGTTTATGTATACATTAACCTGATTGCCTTCAACTTGGAGTTTCATATATATCCATTTTCCGTTTAATGACTGTATGTCATATTCTACGGAGGCGACCGTGCCATCAAGTCCACGTTTTAAGTATATGCCTTCCGAACCCGGCATACTTTCAAAATATACTTCATATCTGTTTGGCTGTCCGAGTGATTTCAGATAAAACGCAGGCCAGCACTCACCTGGTTTATTAAGTTCAAATTTGAGGTTAAACTCAAGCGTGAAGTTGGTAAGTTTGTCGGCGTATGGGAACTGGAGATAATCATATTCCTGAACCTGATAATATTTGTTACCGTCCTCCTCACCGATTATGATATTGTCGCCTACCGACCAGTCCGATATGTCAACATCATCAAAATCTTCAAAATATCCGAGAACACGGCTCGGATCTTCCTCCGGAATAATTAGTTCATCTTCTGCGCAGACCCGGTATGTTGAAGCTGTATAAAAAACAGATGACAACATGCATGGCAAAAGAAGAAATGAAATAATTTTTTTTCTCAAAGTCTACTGTCTCCTTTCAATAATTTTATATATAAATTATACATTAAATGGCAGCTGATTAACAATAGAAAAAAAATCAGAATATAGAAATTTTTTGTACAAGTACACAAATTAAAAAATATATTGTAATAAAAAAACATAAATGCTATCATGGTACAAAAAAAACAAATCCGATATAAAGGGAAAACCGCTAAAAGCCTTAATATCCTTAAAAAAATGCAAGGGATTAAAATATCATAAGCATATTAAAAAATTACCATTGCAACTATTTTTTGACGGATTTATAATAGAACTGCAAATTATAAGTGAAGGAGGAAAAATAATTTGAAAGCTGGTGTAAAAGAGAAGCCTAAAACGACATTATATAAAAGGCTTAGCTTAGATAAGTATGTAAAGCATAAATACCTGACGCTTATGTTTATACCGGTAATTATTTATTACGCAGTATTTGCATATGCACCGATGTACGGTATAATAATTGCCTTTAAAGATTACAGCTTTGCAAAAGGAATATGGGGGAGCGATTGGGTTGGAATGGATAATTTTGTCAGGATATTTGAAGGCAGGTCGTTTTTCCAGGTTTTTTGGAATACCATTATAATTAGTTTCTATAAATTGATAACGGGATTTCCGGCGCCGATATTTTTTGCAATTCTTTTAAATGAGTTAAGATGCACATGGTTTAAGAAGAGTGTGCAAACAATAAGTTATCTGCCGTATTTTTTATCCTGGGTTGTTTTGGGCGGAATCTTTATACAGATACTTTCCCCATCATCAGGACCGATAAGCTACATATTTAAAATGTTGGGCAAACAGCCGATTTATTTTCTGGGCGATGTAAAATGGTTTAGAAGCGTGCTGGTTGTAACGAGTCTATGGAAAGGCGTGGGCTGGGGGTCAATTATTTATCTTGCCGCTATTGCCGGAATCGATACCCAGCTTTATGAGGCGGCAACGATGGATGGCGCCGGAAAATTAAAACAGATAATATATGTAACCTTACCATCACTGGTGCCTGTAATAACGATTATGTTCATTTTCGCAATGGGCGGCATAATCAACGATGATTTTGACCAGATATTTAACCTGTATAATGAAGCGGTATATTCGGTAGGTGACGTAATCAGTACATATAATTATAGGATAGGTCTTATCAGTAATGAGTATGGTTATTCGACAGCAGTCGGCTTGTTTAAGACAGTAATTTCGTTTGTATTGATTATTTTGACGAATTATATAGCAAAAAGATATAATGAGTACGGAATATGGTAAAGCGACTTCTGGAAAGGATTTGATGGATTATGTTTAAACGAAGGACTGTTGGGGATGTTACATTTGAAACAGTTTCTGTTATATTTATGATATTCTTTTGTATTACAACGCTGTATCCGTTTTTGTATCTGGTAGGTTTGTCCTTAAGTTCGGCAGATGCGTCTACCATCGGGTATTCAATATTGCCGCAGGGATTTTCGTTAGAGAATTATGCCAAGGTTCTTGAAAATAGTGATATAGGAGTAGGGTTTAAGAACGCTATAATAAAAACGATTATAGGTTCAGCGGTAAATGTTGTTGGCGCGATAATTGCAGCGTATCCGCTTTCTAAAAAATATTTCCCACACCGGTCGATGTGGACGGGGCTGATAGTGTTTACAATGTTCTTCAGCGGTGGTTTGGTTCCATCATACTTGCTGGTAAAAAGGCTTGGATTGCTTGAGAGCATGTGGGCGCTGATACTTCCGGGTGCAATAAGTACATATAACATGATAATTATGCGTAACTTTTTTATGTCACTTCCGGAAAGCTTGGAAGAGGCGGCAAAAATTGATGGAGCAAATGATTTTGTTGTGTTAATAAAAGTAGTAATTCCTACATCTATGGCAATTATCGCAACGATTACACTCTGGTCGTTAGTCGGACACTGGAACAGCTGGTTTGACGCGTTAATATATATTACTAACCCGGACAAACAGCTTTTGCAGATAGTAATGAGGCGTATAGTTCTTGAGGGTACGGTGCAGATGCTTAATCCGAATGCGGCGGATTATACATCAAAGCCGGTAAACAGCGAAAATATTAAAGCCGCAACTATTATGATAACAACCTTGCCGATAATAGCGGTATATCCATTTTTACAAAAATACTTTGTCAAGGGAGTTATGATTGGTTCATTAAAAGGTTAATAAAATAATAAAAGCGAAAAGGAGAAAGGAAAATGAAAAAAACAAAGCAATTGATTATGGGATTGCTGCTTGCTTCAATAGCAGCGCCGCTGGTAAGCGGATGTGGCTCTCAACAGACACAGACAAAGATGCAGTCACTTGATAAATACGTATATGACAGTTCAAAGGTATATGATATTACCTGGACTTCCTGGCTAGGCTCTCCGGTTGATGAGGATGCCGAGATGATTAAGTACTGGAATGAAAAGCTGGGTGTTAATATTGAAATTTGGAACATAGACCCGGGTAACTATACTGAGGCTCTCGGTCTTAAGATAGCCGGAGGAAATGTACCGGATGAGTTATGGACTCCGGATGTTACTACATATTATAAGTATGCAAAAGACGGTATTCTTGCAGAGATTTCAGAGGATATTTTAAAACAGTGTGCTCCGAATCTGTATGAATATTATATGTCAGAGGAACCTATGGCATTTAAATATTGGTCGGTAAACGGCAAACAATACGGTATCCCGGCAATTTCAAGTGTGGGACGTACGCCAATGGTTTACCGCGGCGACTGGATGAAGAATGTAGGTGTGGATAAGGTTCCTGAAACGCTTGAAGAATTTGAGGATTTGATGTATAAGTTTGCAAAAGAAGATCCGGATGGCAATGGTGTTGATGATACATACGGATTGTCGAACTCCGGTCTTGATGCAGTGTATGGGGCATATGGACTGGTAAAGGGATACTGGCTTGACAGAGACGGTACTTTGGTGTATGCTGATATTCAGCCGGAAATGAAAGAAGCTCTGGCGCTGCTTAATAAATGGTATCAGGACGGAGTGCTGGATGTTGAGTTTGTAATGGACGAAAAACAGGGCAGCGGCTCAAATATGTCAAAGCCGTTTGTAACCGGACGAATCGGATTTACGGCAAGCGGTGAAGACTGGCATTATAAGCCAATTCTTGAAAACAGTACTGAGGCAAATGACTGGGAAGGCGACAATGTTAAGGAAATGAGAAAGCTTGATCCAGAGGGTGCAGATAGTATAACATTCGGTCTGCCGGTTATAGGACCTTACGGTAAGCGCGGTATGAAGACGGGAAATAAGGTTGGTACAGAAAGTAATACGGTTGCGTTTGGCGCTCAGCTTAATAATGAACCGGACAAACTGGCAAAAATTTTGAACGTAATTGATACCATTGGTTTTTCAAGTCTTGAAAATTACTTAACCGCAGAAAACGGAATTGAAGGAAAACATTGGGAATTTAATGATAAAAATCAGATAGTATATCTTGATTCCAAATATGAGCAGTATACAGAACGTGCAAAAATAGGTGCGCATACAGTTATGACACCGCTAAAATCGTTGGCATGGAACACCGGTACAGAATCCTATGATAATTGGATTGCTAACGGACCGAGAAGCAAGGAGTACGGTATTGCCAATGCACTTAAAACAGTTTTGCCGTCTGAGACAAGATACAGAACCGAACTTGACAAATTGGCATCAGAAACATTTATTGCAATTATAACAGGGGATAAGCCGATAGATGAGTTTGATAAGTTTGTTGAGGACTGGAAGAAAATGGGTGGAGAAACTCTTGAGAAAGAAGCAAATGAATGGTACGCATCTGTAAAATAATACATTAATTCTTACGTAATACCATTTAAATTTGTTCCCAAACGAGTATTATTAAAAAGATAGTAATGGATTACGCACAGAAAGGTATGGTTTAAAATAATGAAAAAACTTTCATACATTCTTGTTATCGTAATGTTTATGCAGATGATAACTTTGAATATACACGCGGCAGAGACCGATCTTATAATTCCCGTCTCAAGTGATGATAAAAATATATTGACAACTGAAAACTTTGAAAGCGGACAGCTTCAAGGTTGGTCTTGGTGGGATTCGCAAAATGCCAGTGTCCAGATTGTAAAAGACGAAGAAGACACTCAGAACCCTACAAATGTATTAAATTTGGTAGAATATAGTTATTTTCAGGAAAGCTGGATGTTTGACAACTTTATACTTGAATATAAGTATAAACATAATAAATATGGAGATACATTTCCTGCCACTCTTTTAACAATCTGAAATGTCAAACTGAATATTTATATAT
>CALXUL010000086.1 GCA_944391635.1 uncultured Clostridia bacterium
ATTTCCCTCGCACTTCATCAACATATTATATGAAATTATACCATAGTTTTACTATTAATTCAATCGGCATAGCAAACGAAAATCACACTTATATTTTTACATCTTGTAGTACTCATTAAAAATGCTACTCTATTACAAGCAACTTTCTTTAGAGTTAATTTAATAAAAATTATTTACAATACATTCTGTATGTTAAAACAAATTTTATAGCTTCATTACAATAAAAGTAATCAAATTCTAAAGACATCATTCTCACCCCCTTGTATTAAATTTAGGTACAAAAAAAGACAGCCTATATATTCATAGACTGCCTCACACTTTCGTGTATTTGATATATTTAATTTTATTCGTTATCATCCCTCTCATTGCTTATTTAGACTTATAAATGAACAATAAAGCACCCAACTTTTCAAAAAATGAAAAAAGGGCAAGCTCTGAAACCCTTGATATTACTGAGTTTTCAGCACTTGTCCCTATTATAACATGAGCATAACCATAAATATTTGCGTCAGAAGCAAAATGTATGCAATGATAAGCAGTAGGCGAATTATACGCAATATGCTGAAAACATACTCCGTTAACGCTTTTTTCAAATGAATCTTTATTGCATGAGGAATGATAAGAAATACGTGAGTTCACCTCTGCAAAGCCATATAAATAAATGTCTCTGCTTGCATTTCGTTTATTAGTAATATCCAATTGCCAGCATTCGCGTCTACCGCTTGCCGCGACAAAAATCAGTAACTCACTGTGTATATCATTATATTCTGAAACAATTTTTGTGTATCCCATTCCCACAGTAGCATAATATTCAGTAAACGGCAGCTTATTATAATTGTAATTTACACAATACGCATTATCCTTCTCCTTGATATATATCATACGATTATCAGTATCCCTTAAGATTTCGCGTTGCTCTCCATTCTCCATTTTCATTATTGATTGCCCTATGCCAAATTGATTAATACACGTCAGATATTCCTCATTCCACAAATAATTCTTCCATGTGCGTTTTGGATACATATCATCCATCACATATTCTTTTTTTCATCTACAAATCCCATACTTCTTTTCTCCTATCTGATTATAAAAGTTCCAACCATTTTAATAACAGTTTGCTCCATTGCGCAATATGTTTCCATTCAACGTTGTCAGTCTTATCTGCCAGCCCCATTCCATGCTCTCCGTTAGGAAAGATATGCAATTCTGCATCTACATTGTTTTCAGATAAAGCCGTTGCATAAGCGATGCTGTTCAAAACCGATACGACTTTATCTCCAAAGGTATGCCATATAAAAGCAGGCGGAGTCTGCGATGTTACAAGCTTATCAGGTTCAAGTTTTTCGGCAAGCGCATTGTATTGTTCCTGCAACAGATTCTTTGCCGAATCAACATGACCGAACGGTAGAGTTAAATGTATAACCGGATAACATAAAATTTGTGCATTCGGCAAATAATCTTCCTCATCCAGATTGTCATACGGTTCGCAGGATAGCAGCTCCTTATATGTGGAAAGCAACGCTGCCAAATGACCTCCTGCCGATGAACCCATAACGGCTATTTTATTCTTATTTACACCCAAGCTACTGCTGTTTTTTCGCAAAAAACGAATAGCGCGGCGAGCATCTGCCAACTGACAGGGAAAATGCTCTAAAACCCTATAATCAACCACAAAAGAGTTGATTCCATTTTTATTAAAAAATTCCGCATACCCTTCCCCCTCATACGCGGATCGAAATTCATATCCGCCTCCCGGAAAAATCACGACTGTCCATTCCGACCGCACAATCTCCGGAATATAATGAGTAAGTACAGGGTTTTCCCTTTCGCTGTCAAAATCCCATAAACGATATACTTTTTTCAACCCCAAGGTCACCTCTCTAACTTATCGCAATCGCAAATTGCATTTATTATCTTTACCTCGTCTATATCTAAAATACATGGTCGTTCCAGCGTATCCTTATTCGGTCTGTGAAAAATCACTTTTAATTCGCCGTTTTTCGTCTGGAAAAGCATACCGTGACCGCAGTCATTTTCATAGAGCGGCTGCTCTAAATGCATCCAATTTCCATTAATTTTATCATTATCTGAATATGCAATTGCCTGACAATACCCATTTGTACTAAAACCTGACCACATACATATCAGCTTGTTATTTATACGATATAAGAAAGGTCCATCCGTCACATAATCATCATTATCAGTGTCATCAAATGCCCATTCTGCATCAGAAGCTTTCCAAAGCAGCTTTGGTTCGGATGCAGCGCTTCTTAAATCATCAGAAAGCCTGACTACGCACATTTCGCCATCTTTAATCTGCGTCCACTCGTGGCAAAAAATCATATATGGCACATCATTCTCAACATATAATGTACCATCAAGACAGGACCATTCTTCGGGCGTTACAGCACCTTTGGAATGCTCTTCAAATTTACCGTCAGGGGTTTTGGATACAAGTATTGCTGTTCCTCTGTGATTTTCTCTATCTTTAAATGATGCAAACATATAAAACATATCATGATAGAAATGAACCTCCGGAGCCCAGAACTGTTCTACACCCCAAAATTCATCATATTTCTCAAACACCGACACAGGTCTGCTCCAATTCACCAAATCATCACTTATGTATACATCAAAGCCTTCTTGTACTCCCACTCGTGAGCCATACATATAATATTTATCCTTATATAATAAGATAAAAGGATCTCTGATATTAATTTCTGAGAGATTCATTATTTTAATGCCTTTCCTAATTTATTTGTTTTTTTATTTCTTTTTTGTGGATATTACAATTTTTGTAATGCCTTAAATTAAACGGTCCGGAAAAATTATTTGATTTATTATCTGTTATTTCTATTTCTTCTACATTTTCAATATCTGCAATAACTGCGTCAGTAGAGGAAAAATCATTATTTCTTATTATAATTTTTCCATGATAATATTTTCCTGCCTCTGTTTTTTTGCGCGGCGTTGTATAAATAATCTCATTTCCCCAGTTTCGCTCTGCTCTAAGACATCTATCAAAAATATTGCTTTCTATCACAAGCTCACCAATTCCTCCTGATTCATACCAATAATTACAATCGCTTTCCAGTTTAACCGCTGTACCGCAAATATGAAAGTAATTATTCCGTATTACCGTTTTCTTCTTTGAACCTATCAAAATTCCTCTTGCGCGGTTATTTTCAAAACGACAGTTTTCAATTATTACATCAGGATAAAAATCAACGCTGTCTGCAATGTCTCCAACTTTAATTGGATTGGTTGAACCATTTAGATACAGCTTTACGCATTGCGTATTAATTGCTTCTGTACGCACAACCTTGTAATTCATATACGGAATAAGACTATCCTTGTTTAATATGCTTATACTACACCCGTCTTGAAACAGTCCTATTCCTCTGCATTGGTCATTAACATATTTAACTATAATGTAGTCGTCTGTCTTTTCAATAATTTTTGTAAAAACACTGTGTATATTTATTCCATCATCAAATTGATGTCGGAAAGAACATTCTTTTACTTCAACATTGCCATAGCACCCTACCATATGGAGCGCATCTGCGTTTGCAGAAAAATATCTGCCCTCATACAGTTCCGTACCGCACTTATATACAACCACATTTTCACATTTCTGAAAATGATATGCAACGCCAAAGCAACTATACACACAGCAATTCTCAATTCTTATATCTTTACTGTCTGTAAACAAGACCGCGTTCGCATAACGCTCCGCCGCCACAAGTACAACAATGTTGTTCTTTTTTGGAATACGCGGCGGATGATATATACGAATTTTGCCATCCGGCAATTCCTCGTTTTTGAGTGTCAAAAAATCAGCTCCGAAACACTGTTCGCCGGAAACATGCTCTAAAGTATCCTTATCAAGCTCTTCACAGGTATA
>CALXUL010000087.1 GCA_944391635.1 uncultured Clostridia bacterium
CATATTCAGCTTATCCTCACTGTTATCTGCCCATCCGCAGTTTCCACTTCTACAGAATTACCCGGGCGTATTTTTTTTCCGCGCATAATACATGTCTCCCCGTCCACAGACACCATCCCTGATAATATCATCTCTTTTGCCTCTGCACCGGTCATCGCTATGCCGGAAAACTTTAAAAGCTGGTCAAGCTTTATATATTCTGTTGTTATTTCTACTGTTTCTTCGCGCATTATATTTCTCCTAAATATTCTTAAGCCTGCTTACCGACAAAACGCCAGGTATGGTTTTTATTTTATTAATAGCTTTTGTAACAGTTCCCGCATCTGTTATCTCGATACCAAATGTCATAGTAGAATATCCCCGTTTTGTTGGCTTGGCAGTAACAGTCATGCAGTTTATCTTCATTTCGGAAATGGCCCCCGAAACAGCCATCATCATACCCGGACGGTTATCTGCATCAACCTGCAGTGTCGCAATATATTTTGATGTTGCATCATCTTTCCATTTTACCTCAATAAACCGTTCCTTATCTTCATCAGATAAAGCTGATGGCTGCATATTCGGGCAATCCGCCCGGTGAACCGATACGCCTCTGCCCTTAGTTATAAAACCTACTATTTTATCACCCGGTACAGGATTGCAGCATCTCGACAGACGTACAAGACAGTTGTCTATTCCAACCACCTCAATACCGTTTGTCCTATCCTTTCCTAATGAGCGTTTTTCTTCTATCTGCTGTTTTTGTTCCTCATAAACCTTTTCAGGTTCCTGTTTCTTTAGCTGATTATACAGGTCCCGCAGCCTTAATACAACTTTCTGAGCGCTCAGACCGCCATAACCCACACTTGCATAAATATCATCCAAACTGCTGAAATTATACTTCTTATACATCTGCTGAAGCCAGTCTGGTCTAAATAACTGTGCCTGTGTGAGATTTACACGTCTTAGCTCTCGTTCAATCAACTCCTTGCCCTGTACAATATTTTCATCCCTGCATTCATGCTTTAACCACTGATTTATCTTATTTTTTGCCTGAGGCGTCTTTACTATTTTAAGCCAGTCACGGCTGGGGCCTTTTACTGATGAGGAAGTGAGTATTTCTACAATATCCCCGTTTTCGAGTATATAATTGTGCGGCACAATCCTGCCATTCACCTTTGCCCCGCTCATCTTATATCCAATCTGCGAATGTATTGCAAAGGCAAAGTCTATTACCGTACTCTTACTTGGCAGTGAAATGACTTTACCGTTTGGTGTAAATGCAAATACTTCATCCGAAAACAAATCAATTTTCAAAGTATTCATAAAGTCATCGGTGTCAATAATATCCACTTGGGTTTCAAGCATCTTTCTTACCCATTCGAGCTTACTGTCCATATCGCTCTGACCCGATTTACCCTCTTTGTATTTCCAATGCGCCGCGATTCCTTCTTCTGCAACCTTGTGCATCTGCCAGGTTCGTATCTGTATCTCAAACAGCTCACCGTCTAAACCTATTACAGTTGTATGAAGCGACTGATACATATTAGGTTTCGGCATCGCAATATAGTCCTTAAAACGCATTGGTATGGGCGTAAACATCTCGTGTACCATCCCAAGCACCGCATAACACTCAGGTATCGTATCAACTATCACACGCACCGCAAATAAATCATAAAGTTCATCTATCGATTTATTCTGCGCGTACATCTTACGAAAAATCGAGTAAAAATGCTTTGCCCTGCCGGTAACCTCAGCTTTTATGTTAAGTTCCTGCAATTTACCCTTTATCTGGTCGATAATTTTTCCTACAAACGCTTCCCGCTGTTCTTTTTTCTGGTTGATACTTTCACGTATTTCCTCATAAGCAACCGGGTCAAGATATTTTAGACTTAAATCCTCAAGTTCTGATTTTATCTTTGACATACCGAGTCTATGTGCAAGCGGAGCATAAACATCGAGCGTTTCTTTTGAGATTGCAAGCTGGCGGTCCGGACTCATATATTTAAGTGTACGCATATTATGCAAGCGGTCAATCAGCTTAATAATAACCACTCGTATATCCTTTGCCATTGCCAGGAACATTTTTCTGAGGTTCTCTACCTGCTGTTCCTCACGCGTATTATACTGAAGCTTTCTTAGTTTGGTAACACCGTCCACAATCTCTGCAATATTTGTGCCGAAAAATGATTTTATATCGTTAAATGTATACGGCGTATCTTCAATCACATCATGCATAAGAGCGGCAGCTATACCAATAACATCCATTTCAAGTTCTGCTGCAATATATGCTATCTGTACCGGGTGATCGATATATGGTGCTCCTGATTTGCGGTACTGACCCTTATGAGCCGCTTTTGCAAGTTTATATGCAATATAAATTACATCTGTATTAGAGTTAGGCGCATATTTTTTTACCATCTCAATGATTTGCTCAATTATCTTGTCATTATCCGTTTCCAAAGCCGCCGGCAGTGTATCCGGATATGCAAGCGATGTTTCTTTATCCATATTATCTCTCACCTCCCGAACGTTCCTGTTCATACGTACTGTGCTTTTTAATGTCTTTTACCATCAGCTGTAAGCTTTGAGTACCCTGAAAGTTATTTATATCCATTGAAAATGCAATATCAACAATATCCCCGCGGTTAAAAAATGCTTCATAATCCGCCATGTCAAACCCTATTGCGGGAATAATATTCTGACCTATCAAAAATTTAAGTCTTAGATGCCGTTTGTCGCTTCCAACAATATCCATCGACATAATTTTTGCACATAAGAATGAAAATATTGGCTTTTCATTATCCATTCCATACGGCTCGAACTTTTCAAGCGCCTTTGCACATTCGAGCGTTACTGTTTCAGCTTTCACACGGCAATCAATATTTATTTTAGGTATCAAGTCTTGGTCGGTCAATACTTTATCGGCATATTTGTTAATTGCCGCAGTAAACTGCTCAATATTATTCATATTAATTCCAAGCCCCGCTGCCGCAGTATGCCCGCCGAAATTTGTGAGATATTCTTCTGATGCACAAAGCGCCTTAAAAAGATCAAAACCGTCAACTGAACGTCCGCTTCCCTTGCCTATTCCATTTTCATAGGAAATGAGTATACAGGGCTTATAAAAACGCTCACATATCCTTGATGCAACTATTCCTATAACTCCATGATGCCACTTTTCACCAGCAAGAACAATTACCTTTTTCTTATCAAATAACGGATCGTTCATAACCTTGTTCATAGCATCTTCAAATATTAACTGTTCCTGTTCCTGCCGGCTGCGGTTAATTGAATCAAGCTCTTTTGCAAGTTTTTCCGCTTCGTCCTTATTAGCACAAAGTAGCAATTCCACCGCTGTTTTTGCATTGCCCAGCCGTCCGGCAGCATTAAGTCTCGGTGCCACTGCAAATCCAACCGTACGTTCCGTAATCGGTCTTGAAAGCGCACCAGATACCTCAAGTATGGCATGTATACCGGGATTTCTACCCGTTTTTATCACCTCAAGGCCTCGGTCAATTATAATTCGATTCTCATCCATTACCGAAACAACATCAGCTATCGTACCTATCGCCGCAAGCTCCACATATTCCATAAATATATCTCGCGTATTTTCACCGAGTTTCATTGCAAGCGCAAGCACAAGCTTAAATGCAACTCCAACTCCTGCCAATGCTTCAAACGGATATTCGCTGTCCTTTCGTTTTGGGTTTATCACAGCAGTAGCACGCGGCAGTTCGTCACGACAGGTATGATGATCGGTTATTATGATATCCAATTTCTGAGTAAGTGCAAACTCTACCTCGCCTATCGCAGTTATGCCACAGTCAACCGTAATCAAAAGATTTGCGCCACTTTTTGCAATCTTATTTATAGCCATTATATTGATACCGTATCCTTCAACAATCCGGTCCGGAATATAATAGTCTACGTCTGCACCCTCTTTTTTTAAAAAGCTGTATAACAACACCGTAGAGGTAATACCGTCGACATCATAATCACCGTATATTACTATCTTTTCATTATTTTCTATTGCCTGTTTTATACGCTCAACCGCCTTATCCATATCTGGAAGATCATATGGATTATGGATTCCATCAAGCGGCTTTTGCAAAAACAGCCGCGCAGTTTCACCGCTGGTTATACCACGGTTAAAAAGCACCGCAGCTATTACCGGCGGCAGCCGATAGTTTTCTGAAAATTTTTTCAGAGCTTCCATATCAAGACCCCGGGCTTTATAGCGCCATATTTTATTTCGCATATATATCTCCGTTTTCAGCAATTTTTCAATTTATGTTTTCTTTTTATTATATCATTTTTTTGTATATTTTTCAATAGAATTTCGTATATTTTAAGCCTAATCGGAGAATATATATATTGCAGGGATTAATATAAAAAAGCTGATATGAATTTGTGTCTGCCCCCGCCTGCCATCAGCACAAATTTCTATAGTATCAGAAGTAGTTTTTATTAACAGCCATAACCTGTATAAATTTAAACTAAAGAAAAATTACAAATTTATTTAATGCGGAAATTTCTCCCTTTTTCCGCATGAAAAAATCCGAACATTAATTGTTCGGATTTTTTATTCAATATATTATCTTTCAATAAGGCTTTCACCAGTCATTTGAGCCGGTTTGTCAAGTCCCATCATATCAAGCATAGTAGGTGCTAAATCGCCGAGCTTTCCTCTTTTTAGCTTCACATCCCCTTCGCCGACTACAATCAGCGGGACAGGATTCGTAGTATGCGCCGTAAATACGCCATGGGTAACCGGATCAATAAGACAATCCGCATTTCCATGGTCTGCTGTAATAAGCACTTTTCCATTATGCTCTAAAATTTTATCGGTAACCTTGCCAACACACTCATCCACAGCCTCAACCGCTTTTACCGCTGCATCAAATATACCTGTATGGCCAACCATATCACAGTTGGCAAAGTTAAGAATAATCACATCAAACTTATCCTTATCTATTTCCTTGCACACAGCGTCAGCCACTTCATATGCACTCATTTCAGGCTTCATATCAAAGGTTGGAACATCAGGAGATTGTATAAGAATACGTTCTTCTCCTTTAAACTGTTTCTCTTCCCCTCCGTTAAAGAAGAAGGTTACATGCGCATATTTCTGTGTTTCTGCAATTCTAAGCTGAGTAAGTCCCTGCTTACTGATATATTCACCGAATGTCATAGACAATTCCTCAGGCGGATATGCAACAGTTACATTGGGCATCATTTCATCATATTGAGTCATGCACACAAAGTAATTCTTAAACCAGCCCTTTTTCCTCTCAAAACCGTCAAATGCAGGATCAACAAAGGTTCTTGTTATCTGGCGTGCACGGTCTGGACGGAAATTACAGCTTATAATGCTGTCATTCTCTTTTATTGTACCCTCACTGTCAATCACAGTCGGAATCACAAACTCATCGGTAACCCCGTCTTTATATGACTTCTCAATCGCCCCTACTGCATTATCCGCTTTGTTGCCTGCGCCCATACCCCTAGCGCTATCTGCTTTTTCGACTCTGTCCCACGCCA
>CALXUL010000088.1 GCA_944391635.1 uncultured Clostridia bacterium
CGACTCGAACTACCGGTTTGCCACGTGTAAGAACTGTATTAAGTCTTGCAAAATGATCTTCTACATATGAATATTCCTTGTACCAGGGCGACTGATAATTTATTGATGCAGGATAATCACGCTTTGCAACACCTTTCATCGTTACCCACGAAAGATGCGGTACACGTACTGTTACACCGAGCGCAGCCTGCCAGTCACCCTGGAATTTATGACCTCTAAAGTCAAAATCCCAACCGGTAACTCCGTAAAGTTCAGATAATACGCCCTCTCTTCCAAATTGATGAGATGCTGACTGAGCCTGCTTTGCGGTAGACAACTCAATATAGTTACAAAGCATATCTATTCCAGGTAGTTGGAATCCACGATAAAGACGCATTGTCTCTCCAAGTGCAGCTGACTGCGATCCAAGAGTTGGCTCAAACATCAAATGCCCGGTAAGCAATATACCGTTTTTCTCACACCACTTTCCACACTGATCAACAAACGCTCTTGCAAATCTTTCACAAATATGGTCATGATACTGCCATCTTGTTTTTGACGGCATATTATCTGCTTTTTCCCATACCAATTCCGGCAGACTCTCAAGTATATCCCTGCCGTATTCTTCTTTAAATGTATCCGGGAAATCTTCCGTCCAGGGCATTGATACGTCTGAAAGATCCTCCGAAAATTCTTTTGTATGTTTTATATATAACTGCGGCTCATCCGTAAAAATAGCCGGAATTGTTTTTCCAAACTCTTCTCCTTCTTTCTTACGGTAGCCTTCGTATGTAATTTCTATAAACTCTTTTATCGCATCAGCGCTCATCATGTCGACGTATGCCTGATTATTATACCAACCTCTTGGCTCACTTATTCTTAGATATACATACCATTTCCTGCCTTTTGCATTATTCAGCTCACCAATTTTTGTGTATTTTTTTAGAGTTCCGTCGGTATTTAATTCAATATCATAACATGCAACAAGATATGGTTTAGCTGTTGATAGACATTCTTCCAAAGTACCACTGTCTTGTTTTGTCACAGTAAAAACTATATACTTTTGGCGATTTTTTATTTTTTTGGTAACATACCCTCCCGCAAAACCAGAAGGCCATCTATCTTCATCATAAAGCCATGCAAGCATATTTTCTTCCTTAGCTTTTGAAACACAGGCAGACACATCATCCATAAATTCTTCACCAAGGTATTTTGTACCCATGCCCGACCTTGAGTGCATATGGAATCCGCCAAACCCCATTTCTTTAAGACCTTCGATCTGCCTAAGCAGTTCATCCTTTTCAAGCTTACAATTCCATGACCAAAACGGCGTTGCGCGATATGCGGCAGTTGGATTTTTGAAAAGCTCCGTGTCAAGATGTTTAGTTTCCTTTTCTTTGTACAGCATTTTTTTCCTCCTTGGATTATATTTTATATTGACTTGATTATACAATCATTATATAATAAATTCAACAGGGTAATCTTTCATTATATCCCTATAATTTTAATATTTGGAGGTGAATACAATGAGTAACACACCTGATAAGGGGCATATAAAACTTATGTATGATCATAATTTGTCCGTTGAAGCACATACACATAACTTTCTTGAGCTTGTATATGTTACTCAAGGTCGAGCTATTCATTATGTAGATGGCAGAGAAATGATAATTAAAAAGGGCAACTATTTTATTATTGATTACTTTGTTTCACATTCATATACCAGTATAGATTCAAAACCGCTTGAAATTTTTAATTGTCTGTTTAATCCGGAATTTATTGATAAGAGTCTTAAATACTGCCGAAGTTTTAATACGCTTTTAAATCATTATATAATAAAAATGGATTCAACAAAGCTTAGTCTAAACCCTTCAAACACCTTATTTTTTGACTCAAGCGGACAAATCTATAATTATATGGAATCTATGTACAATGAATATATTGCACAACGGACTGGATATTACGAGCTTATACGCTGCAAATTAATCAGCCTGCTCATTGCAACAATGCGAACAATAGAAAAAAATGATATAATTGATGATGACCCTATATCCTATATCATTAAATATACGCAAGAAAACTATATGAAAAAAATCACCCTCGGAAACATTGCCGCAAACCTTCAGTACAGTCTTCCCTATATCAGCAACCGTTTTAAAAAAGATACAGGCATGTGTTTTTCGGATTACCTTAAACAGCTACGTGTTGACGAAGCATGCCGTCTTCTATCAAACACCAAACAAACAGTTGAAGATATAGCAGAGTCAGTAGGATATTCTGATATAGATTTTTTCTATTCTGTATTTAAAAAACTGACCGGAAAAACTCCCGGTCAGTTCAGAACAATTTATAAATAGATTAGTTATATGTTTTTGTGAGATATACTTCTTTGTAAAAAGTAAAAAAGCTATCGCAGGATTTTTTTGCCGCAATTTCATCATCAAAAATGCCAAAAACCGTAGGCCCAGAACCACTCATTGCAGCAGCAAGCGCACCGTCTTTAATCATTTTTTCCTTTATTCTCAACACTACCGGTGCTATATCCGCAGTAACTGGTTCCATTACATTGTGAATGCGCTTGCTTATCTGGTTTATATCGGCTTTTTTTATAGACTCAATCATTCCAACGGTATCAGGGTGTACGATATCGTGTGAATCTATTTTTTCATAAATTTTAGCTGTTGAAATACTTATCGGGGGCTTCACCAATAAAACAGTCGTTTTGGGCATTTCTGCTACGGGGCTTAGCTTTTCACCGATGCCTTCTGCAAGCTGCGTTCCTCCAATAATGCAGTATGGCACATCTGCGCCGAGCTTTACACCTATCTTACAGAGTTCCTCATCACTAAGGTTAACGTCATATAAGATATTCAGCGCACATAAAACCGCCGCGGCATTTGAGCTGCCTCCGGCAAGTCCGGCTGCAACAGGTATATTTTTCTGAATATCTATTCTTGCACCGCCCTTTATTTGACACTCTTCAAAAAATATTTTTGCGGCTTTCCACGCAATATTTTTCTCTCCAAGCGGCAAATAATTCAAGTTCGTTACAAGAGTTATTTCCTTTTCATTTTTTTCGACAGTTACCATATCACACAAGTTCACAGTCTGCATTACCATGCTGACATTATGGTATCCATCTTCACGTTTATTTAACACATCAAGTGTGAGATTGATTTTTGCGTAAGACCGTGCATATGCACGGTTGCCATTTATAATAATTTCGTCAGATAAACGCATTATCTTCCCCCTATCTAAAGCCGGTCATGTGAATCTCTCACAACTTTTTCTATTTCTGCTTTACCAATGCCGCAGTCATCTGTACTTTTTGAAAGATATATCAAATATTCAATATTACCCTCTGGTCCCTTAACAGGTGAAAAAGACAGCCCACACACAGAAAACCCAATATCCCGCGCTTTTTCTGCAACTTTTTCAATAACTTCCATATGCACATTTTCATCGCGTACAACGCCTTTTTTGCCGACCTGCTCTCTTCCTGCCTCAAACTGTGGCTTTATCAATGCTACAACTTCACCGTCATCAGACAAAATATTATATGCCACAGGAAGCACCAATCCAAGCGAAATAAATGATACATCAATCGAAGCAAACTTAGGCGTGTCCTCTATATCCTCCGGCTTAACATAACGAATATTGGTCCGTTCCATATTAACAACTCGCTCATCGACTCTCAATTTCCAAGCAAGCTGACCATATCCGACATCGATTGAATAAACTTTTTTTGCCCCGCTCATCAACATACAGTCTGTAAACCCGCCTGTTGAGGCGCCTATATCCATACAAATCTTATTTTCCAAACTAATAGGAAAACGCGAAAGAGCCTTTTCCAACTTCAGTCCGCCACGGCTTACATATTTTAATGTTTCGCCACGGATTTCAGGCAAAACTTCAGACAAAACCTGATCTCCGGCTTTGTCGCATCTGCAGCCATTCACATACACCTGTCCTGCCATAATAAGCGCCTTGGCTTGTTCGCGGCTCTTACACAGCCCTTTTTCAACAAGCAATACATCTATTCTGACTTTATCGCTCATTTTTCTCCTCCGAAAACATAATCTGCTTAATCTGCCGACAAATAGCCTCTGCATCCATTCCAAAGAGCTTATCAAGCTCGCTCACACTTCCATGCGTTATAGGTTTATCCGCAAATGCCTTTACCAAGAGCGGCGGCATGCTCTTATTTTCTGACATTATCAAGGATACAGCTGCCCCAAATCCACCATATATGACTCCATCCTCAATTGTTACAGCAAGTTTCTTACCTTCCGAATGTGTTATTAAAAACTCTTTATCAAGCGGTTTAATTGTAGGCATCACGCACACACCTGCATCTATACCCATGTCTGAGCAAACTTTTCTGCATTCTAATGCGGTCGCAGTCATTCTTCCGCAGGTAAATATAACAATATCTTTTCCAGAATACAGTTCATGACCTTTTCCGAAAGAAAAATCCATTTGCGGCACAGATTTATTTTCGCTTCCTCTCGGATACCGTATCGCAATAGGTCCGTTAAATCGGTTTACTGCGTAGTCGAGCATCTGTCCAAGTTCTTTATATCCAGCCGGAGACAAAATCGTCATATTAGGCATGGCATATAGATAAGATATATCAAACATGCCCTGGTGCGTTTCACCGTCAGCTCCGACAATTCCTGCACGGTCTATCGGAAAGACAACATGAAGATTCTGAAGGCATACATCATGAAGCACCTGGTCATATGAACGCTGCAAAAAAGAAGAGTAAATAGGCACAACTGGAACCATACCTGAAATTGCAAGTCCGGCAGACATAGTTACAGCATGTTGTTCTGCAATCCCAACGTCAAAATAACGCTCCCTGTATTTCGCTTTAAACTCTAAAAGTCCTGTACCTGCCGGCATAGCGCCGGTAACCGCTACAACATTTTTATTTTCTGATGCAAGCTCTATGAGTTTTTCTCCAAATGCTTGAGAAAAGTCTTTTTCTTTTACTGAGCCGGTCGCAGAAATACCATGAAAATCCTGCGGTTTTTCTTCAGCAGGCTGATACCCCTTGCCTTTTTTGGTCAGTACATGTATAAAAACAGATTTTTCTGTTCTTTTTGCGTGCTCAAAAGCATTAAAAACTGCTTCAAGATTATGACCGTCAACCGGTCCGTAGTATTCAAAACCAAAATCCTCAAATAATGTTGTAGGAAGAATTGTTGCTTTAATTATACGCTTTATTTTACGTATACCCCTTGCGGTAGCTGCGCCACCAACCGGAATCTTTGCCAGAAAATCCTGCACAACTTCTTTTGATTTAAAATAAGTAGGTTTCTGACGCAAAGCACGTAGATACTTTGAAATAGCACCTACATTTTTAGATATGGACATGGCATTATCATTTAGTACAAATATAACCTTTGTCTTGCTTCTGCCCGCATCGTTCATCGCTTCATACATCATTCCGCCGGTTAACGCACCATCGCCAAAAATTGCTGTAATATTATATTTTTCGCCGCATAAATCACGTGCTCTCGCCATACCGACAGCTGCAGAAGCTGATGTAGAACTATGTCCAGTATTAAAACAGTCATATATACTCTCTTCAGTTTTGGGAAAGCCGCTCATTCCGCCAAATTTTCTGAGACTGGAAAAACCGTCCTTTCGTCCCGTTAAAAGCTTGTACACATATGATTGATGCCCAACATCCCAAATCACCTTATCCTGCGGCATATCAAAAACCGCAAGAAGAGCTATCGTCAGTTCAACAACACCAAGGTTAGACGCAAGATGCCCTCCGGTTTTGCTAACACTTTCTATTAAGAACTCACGCACCTCAGCCGCAAGGCAATTAAGTTCATCTATCGTCATTTTTTTCAAATCGACAGGTGATGAAATCTTATCAAGATATTCCCACATCCTTATTACTCATCCTTTCCTGTCCATACACATTTTTTTACAGTATATCACAAAAATCTATTACTGTAAAGTATCATTGCCTTTACCCGGCATAAGAAGCGCTGCAATCATAATAAGCGGAAATATCCCAGCAATCAGTATGCCTGAGTAGAGCCCCTCAGATGCTCCCAAAATACCAGCACCGGCATTTTGTGTAGCATCTGCAACCGCACCGCAAAGCCATGGTCCAAAAGCACATCCGGCATCTCCAAAAAATGCCATCAATCCAAACATTGCCGTACCGCCACCAGGTATTCTTTCACATGTCAAGGAAATAACACCAGGCCACATAAGAGCTACACTTATACCGGTCACAGCGCATGCAGCAAGAGAAAGAACCCCTGAGTCTGAAACAGCGGCAACAATATAACATATAAAACACAGAAC
>CALXUL010000089.1 GCA_944391635.1 uncultured Clostridia bacterium
ACTTCTTTTGCAACCCTCTCTACCATATCAACAACAGTTTTTCTGCCGTCACTGGAGGCTGTAATATCCAAAAACACCAATTCGTCCGCACCGGCTTTGTCATATATTTTCCCACATTCTACCGGGTCACCTGCGTCAATAAGGTTTACAAAATTTATACCTTTAACAACACGTCCGTCTTTTACATCAAGACATGGAATTATTCTTTTCGCGTACATTATAAAGCCTCCGTTTTGATAAAGTTCCCAAGTATCTTCATCCCTACATCACTGCTTTTCTCGGGATGAAACTGCACCGCAAAGACATTTTCACGCTCTGCCGCAACCGCAAGCTTTTCGCCATAATCGGTATATGCGGATACTATATTCTCCTCAGCTTTTATGTAGTATGAATGCACAAAATACACATATTCTCCATCATTCAGACCGTCAAATAACCTGGACTTTCCTGAAAGTTCAAGACTGTTCCATCCTATATGCGGAATTTTCAAGCCTTTTTTCTCGGGAATTCTTACTACACTGCCTCGAAAAATCCCCAGCCCTAGAACATCCGGAGATTCTTCGCTTCTTTCAAACATAAGCTGAAGCCCCAGACATATTCCCAGTAACGGCTTGCCGCTTTGTGCAATTTTTCTTACCGTATCATCAAGTCCGGCAGCGCAAAGCTTCCCCATCGCATCTCCGAACGCTCCTACTCCCGGCAGTATAACCCTGTCTGCCTGCTCTATTAAATTCTTGTCACCAGTTATAACTGCATCTTCACCTATTTTAGCAAGTGCATTTTTAACGCTATGTAAATTACCAGCTCCATAGTCTATAATGACTGTCATCTTTTGCCTCCAAATATGCTAATTCCTTTTATAAGAAAAGGGGCGCGCTTTCACCGCGCAACCCCTTTTGGCTGTCACTATCATTCTGCCGCTGTATCATCAGCAGCATCATCAGCTGTATCACTCTCAGCACCTGACTCAGCACTATCTGTGCTTTCACCGCTTACCGGCGCATCATCGCCTACTGCTTCTGCATCAGGGTCAGCAGCATTTTCTTCATTTAAAGCTGCCTGCTGTTCAAGGCTCTTCTGGTCAACGATATTTCTTACCTCTCCCCAAAGGGTATCGGCAGTAACTTCATCCCCAAGCTCATAGGTTTGTTTGAAAGATTCAAGGTTCTCTTCGCCTATATAATTGCCCAAAGTAGCCTTACCTTCTGCTTCACCCCAAGGCGTATTCTCGTCAACATCATCGCCAAGTCCTAAAATTTCTTTCAAATCAGCAAGCTCCATTCCGTACATTTCAGCAATTTTGCCTGTCGGAATATTATAGTAAGCCGCAGATTCCTCTGTATCTTCAGGCATATCTGCCGGCAGACTATACTCTGCTAAAAATTCATCAACAGATGCAAACCCTGACTGTTCGGCAACGTCTTTTATGGTTCTTCCGCTTATATTTATATAACCCATCTCGTTGTACGGATTTCTTGTGAGATACTCATATACAAAATATCCGATTGCTGCAAGCACAGCTACTATAATTACAACGATTACTGCAATTTTTCCTGTATTGCTCTTTTTTGCTGGCGCCGGAACTTCAAAATCAAATGTGCTTGTTGTTTCAACTTCCGCTTCATCCGGATTAGTTTCCTCAGCTGCCTTTTGACTATCCTCACCAAACACCATTTCATCAGTAAAAGTTTCTTCAGCCGCAGATTCTGCCTCTTCAGCTGCTGGATTCTCTTCTGTTTCAGGTTCTGCACCGCCATAGGCAGTTGTATTTTCTTCTCCGTCTACATTAGGGAATTTGTTATCACTCATTTTTTTATCTCCTTTTATCATTTATATTTGCTCATTTTAAAACATAGAGCAATATTGAAAAATAATGACATACGCTTCCGGCTAAAACAAACAAATGCCAGACCGAATGCATATATCTATATTTTTTCAAAACATAAAATACCACACCGGCAGTATATACTACCCCGCCTGCAACCAGCAGGACTATTCCGCCTAATGCAAGATTCTGCGCCATAGGTTTAATAGAAAGAACTACTCCCCAGCCCATTGCGATATAGCATATAAGCGACAATTTCTTGAATTTTTCTAAACTTATCGCATTCAGTATTACTCCTATCAGCGTCACGCCCCATATAATTCCAAAAATCACCCAACCAAGAACACCACGAAGCGTTACAAGAAGATATGGAGTATATGTCCCGGCAATCAGTATAAATATAGAACAATGATCAAATATCCTCAGTACCTTTTTCGCTGTTTTATTCTGAACAATATGATATACCATCGACATTGTATACAGAAGTATAAGCGAAATACCATATATTATAGCTCCTGCAAGGCCGTATCCATCTGAATACAACACTGCAAACACTACAAGCAGCACCAGTGCCGCAATTGATAACACAGCCCCTACACCGTGGGAGACAGAATTGAAAATCTCCTCTCCCACAGTATACATCACGCTGTTTTTTTCTTTATTATTCATTAAACCTCTCTTTTATTCTGTATCCCCAGCATTGTCAGCATCAGTATCAGCAGTTGCTTGTGTACTTCCATCCGCCGGTGTTTCTTCCGGCTGTTGTGTAGCCTCGGCGCTTGCCATAGCCGCCTGTGCCTCACTAATAATGCCAATAGCGTCATTCCAAATAGTATCAGCAGGCAACTCTTCTTCTGTAAGACCATAGCCTGCAAGGAAATCTTCATATGTTCCGCCGGACATTTCTATTACCTTGCTAACAGGCACATAACCTTGTGCTTCCTGCCAAGTCATTTCATTCGTTACATTTTCGCCAAGTCCGTACTGAGTTTTAATTTCATCAACTGTCATTTCCGAGAACTCAGCAAACTTTTCAAGCGTCATCATACCACATGCTGTTGCCATATCGGTATCACCTGTAACAGTTTCTGCGTCCAAGCCGTATGTTGCAATAAAGTCTTCTACCGTCGTTCCATTTTCCTGAACATATTCTGAAACTGTCTGTGTTGTCTGTTCTTCGGATTGTGATGGATTATTCTTTAAATATTCCTTACCAACCGCATAAACCCCAAGACCTACAACAACAACTATCAATATAACAAGAATAGTATTGAAAATCACTGTCGGCTTATCAGCCTTTTTCCTATGCGTTTGGTTTTCCGGTTGATCTTTTCTCTGTTTTTTTACCTGTCTTTCACTCATAAACAGATTTTCCTCCTTTTTTAAGTGCAGACCTTTTCCGCTATAATTATTTGACTATCTTAATAACTATAACACTTTTTCAGAGAAAAATCAATAATTATTTATGACTGTTTTGTTAAATTTTCAGAAAATTTTTCCATATACCAAAAACATGCGGGAAGCTCGCCGCCATTCTTTTTAATTTCCAAAAGGCATTTTGCCGTAAGACGTATATCCGAAGCAGTAAGCACTCCCATAAAAACGCCTGTCATAAATTTCAAGAATCCGGGCATTGCATAAATCAATTTATCTACCGCCGGATCTATTATCCATACAACGCAGCCCGCAAGAAGCCCCCACATTACAGAATATTCAAGGCATATTCCTCCACAGTAATTAAACCGCATAGAAGAATAATTCCATATCCTGCCTCGGAATACACAAAGACATCTCAAATAATACAAAAGTTCAACTGCACTTGCCAAAATCGCTCCTGCAATAAACATAATCAGCACATTCTCTTCAAACCCGGAAAGCAAACTCGGTATCAGAACTCCGCCAAACCCGTATACTGGACACATTGGCATATATAAAAGCATTCTTTTTTGTCTCACTTTTCCAGTCATCAAAATATTCCAAAACATTTCAACTGCCCATCCCGCTACCGAATACAGGCAGAATTTTAAAAATATTTCTATCATTCGCGTTATCACTCCCGCAACTATTATATTCTTTTTTACAAATTTTAAACACTATTGTAAAAAATATATAATTTGTTTGACTAATCTTAGTTAATATTATATAATGTAGTTGTTATTATTTCTATTTAAGAGAGGATGATTAAATTGCAGTGTATTCTATTGGCAGCCGGGTATGCAACAAGACTATATCCGCTGACCGAAAATCTCCCAAAAGCATTATTAATGCTTGGTTCAAAAACCATACTTGACCGTGTAATGGAAAAAATAAATGAAGTAGATGATGTGGAGAATATTTATATCGTTACAAACCACAGGTTTGCACCTCAGTTTGAAGACTGGTCAAAAACCTACACAGGCAAAAAACCGGTATTTGTTCTTGATGATATGACCACAAACAACGATAACCGTCTTGGTGCTATCGGGGATATGAAGTTCGTTATTGACAAAGAAAATATAGATGATGAAATACTTGTTATGGCAAGCGATAATGTCTTTGATTTTTCATTAAATGAGATGGTAAGACTATACCGCAAAACAGGCTGTGACCTTATATCAGCTCATTATGTAGAGGATTTATGCGATTTAAAGCAAATGGGAGTAGTTGAGCTTGATGATGACGGTCGAGTTACCGGGTTTACCGAAAAACCGGCAGAGCCGAAAACTCACTGGGGAGCGCCGCCTTTCTATTTCTATAAAAAAGAAACTCTTGCTCTGATTGACCGCTACTTAAAAGAAGGAAACAATCCCGATGCACCGGGGCATTTAATACCCTGGCTTATTACAAAAACACCTGTTTATGCTTATACATTCGATGTTATGACAATTGACATCGGCACACCTAAAACATATAAAGAAGCTCAAAAACTATTTGATTAACAGCGGGGTGACAGATATGTTCAATCGTTCCATCTTAAAAGACCGTGCAAAACACGTGCTTGCAAAGCATTATTGGCAGGCTTTTTTATTGATTCTTATCGTTTACTTAATAAGCCTGTTTTTAGGCGGAATGTTATCACTTCGTATCTCGGGAAGTTCTTCGCTCTTTCTCGAAAGCCCGGGACGTGTTACATTATTTTATGTCCTGCTATTGTTTAATATTATCTTTTCAGCAGCGGTATCGATATGCCTAATAGAGCCCTGCTACGTGGGCGTGAATAAATTTATGCTTTGCGCAAGCAGGGGTGACTTAGCCGATATTACTTCTTTAGGCTATGCATTCAGGTCAAACTACAAGAATATCCTAAAAGTAATTTTTATGAAGAACCTTATAATTTTTGCGTTTATGTTTATTCCGCTTATTCTTATTATTGTGTGTTCGGCAATTCTGGTACGGGAAGTAAACATCGCCTATCTTACCTATGGCAGTCAGGCGGTACAATACTATTATATTTTTTTCATTATACTGTTATACGCCTGTATGATACCGGGACTTATGAAGTATTATGACTATTATCTTGTAGGATACATTCTCGCTGATAATCCTGATATCAGCTGGCGCGACGCACTAAAAAAGAGCAAAAACTTGATGCGTTCAAATCGTTTTGCCACTTTTATTTTAAATCTGTCCTTTATTGGCTGGCTTCTTCTTGGGACTTGTCTTTGCGGGGTAGGAGCAATCTTTGTATTTCCATATATAGAAGCAACCAACGCACAGCTCTATCTTGAGCTAACCGGCGAAGCATCGTTCGAGACTGATTACACACAAAGTTTTTAAAATCTGTTATTTACAAAAAACTCTTGAACCTATAGGTTCAAGAGTTTTTATATAACTTTTCTTTATTAAATTAAAGAGCTGCTTTTGCTTTCTCAACCAGCGCTGTAAAAGCTGCCGGATCGGATATAGCTATTTCAGAAAGCATCTTTCTATTCATTTCCACACCTGATTTTTTCATACCGTTCATGAAAGTAGAATAGTTCATACCATTCATTTTTGCTGCTGCGGAAATCCTTGCTATCCACATTCTTCTGAAATCACGCTTTCTGCGTTTTCTTCCGATATAAGCGTTCTGCATTGAACGCATTACAGCTTGATTAGCTACGCGGAATAATTTCGATTCGCCGCCGCGGAAGCCCTTTGCAAGCTTTAATATCTTCTTATGCTTTTTTCTTGTATTTAAAGCACCTGTTACTCTTGCCATTTGTATCTACCTCTCTTTCAATCTTACTTATAAGGAATAAGCTTCTTGATAACAGCAGCATTAGCAGCTGAGCAGTATGCCTGCTTTCTCAAGTGTCTTTTTCTCTTTGTGGTTTTCTTGTTCAAGATGTGACGGCGGAACGATTTGTTCATCTTGACCTTACCCTTTTTAGTAAGATTGAACCTTTTAGCAGCGCCTCTATGCGTCTTTATTTTAGGCATTTTTATCTCTCCTTCCAAAAAAACAAATCATTGTGTGACCGGTGCAAGAAACATAGTCATATTCCTGCCCTCTAACTTTGCAGGTCTTTCAACTGAACCTTCTTCAACACATGCTTCAGCAAATCTCTTAAGCAGTACCTCGCCCAGCTCTGAATGTGTTAATTCTCTGCCGCGGAAACGCACACAAACCTTAACCTTATCTCCGCCCTTTAAAAAGCGTTTTGCATGGTTACATTTTGTGTTAAAGTCATTTGTGTCAATTGAGGGAGAAAGCTGCACCTCTTTGATGCTGACTACCTTTTGATTTTTACGGTTCTGCTTTTCCTTCTTTTGCAGTTCAAACTTATACTTACCGTAATCCATTATCTTACATACCGGCGGTTTTGCCGTAGGTGCAATATTTACCAGATCAAGACCTTTGGTTTCGGCAAGCTCTAACGCCTCCTTGGAACTCATTACGCCAAGCTGTTCTCCGGTTGCGGAAACAACACGAATCTCCTTCTCGTGTATTTGCTCATTGATTTGCAATTCTTTATTAGCTATGATTGTTCACTCCTTCTGCTATCTTCTTGCATCAAAAAAACGGAAGCACAAAGCATCCGCAAACAAATAACTGTCTCTTCACATTTTATGCAAATCTGACAGGTAATTATTTACCGTAAAACCTTCGCCGTACGGTGAGAGCGGATAACTCTGCTTGTTTTGTCTATAACATTATACCAGCAAGAATTATATTTGTCAAGCTTTTTTTATGTTTTTTTTATCTGTTTTTTGCATACTCAGACGGCGTTACGCCTTTATATTTTTTAAAAACTTTAATAAAGTAACTCGGATCACAAAATCCGCAGCCTATTGCTATTTCAGTAAAACTGTAATCGGTAGACGCTATCTGCTCGCAGGCGCACTCTATCCTATAATAATTAAGATACTCCACAGGCGTTTTGTGCGTCATTTCACGAAAAACGCGGCATAAATAACCCTTATTCATACCTCCGTATCCCGCAATATCATCAAGTGATATTTGTTCCTGATAATGCTTCTCTATCACCCCGAGCGCATTTTTAAGCGCTGCCAAACGCCGTTTACCCTTAGGCACTCCCTCGCCGCCTGAAAACGCCATTTCACCGAATAGTTCCAGTATTCCTCCCCGTACAATCAGCCTATATCCCTTACGCCTGCCGCGCAGTGCAGAAAAAATACGCTCTACCGCCGGGCATCCGGAAATAACCGTCGGACTAGGCACAAAAACATTACTGATTATCGCCGCAGTTTCTTCCTCAAGCATTATACACCGCCGCAAATACTCATCCGCATCAAATACCAGGCACTCATATTCTGCATCTTCCGGTGTTCCGCCGTGCATAAGACCACTGCCCACAAACAGCGCGTCACCGCTTTTGGCTGCATACTCCGCGCCGTTTATCATCATATTTAACTGCCCTCTTGTTACATATATTATCTCATATTGGGTATGCCAGTGAAGCACCATATTATACCTTGGATTCATAGGTGTAATATGATAATATGCATATGGGAAGTCGGGTGTTCCATGCTGTCTGTTTTCTTTATATTCAATATATTTCATATCAATATCACCTGCCGGCAAAAAAGTGAATATTTTACTATTTTTTATTATTATAACACAGGCAGAAATAAAAATAAAGATATATAATAAAAATATAGCGGGAGAACTCTCGTTTAATAAATAAAAAAGGAGCGGACAATTATGGCAAAATCCAGACTAATCGGCGAATACCCGGTTATAGGTATACGCCCAACTATCGACGGACGCCGCGGACCGCTTAAGGTTCGTGAATCTCTTGAAGAACAAACAATGAATATGGCGCGTTCTGCCGCAGAGCTGATCAGCTCTGAGCTGAAATACTCAAACGGCGAACCGGTAAAGGTGGTAATTGCAGATACTACTATCGGAAGGGTTGCAGAAAGCGCTGCATGCGCTGATAAATTCCGCCGTGAAAATGTTGCAATCACACTTACTGTAACACCTTGCTGGTGCTATGGCGCAGAAACAATGGATATGGACCCGATGACAATAAAAGGCGTATGGGGCTTTAACGGCACTGAGCGTCCGGGAGCTGTATATCTTGCAAGCGTACTTGCAACACACGCTCAAAAAGGGCTGCCGGCATTCGGTATTTATGGTCATGATGTTTGTGATGCAGACGATACTTCTATACCCGATGATGTACGAGAAAAAATACTTCGTTTTGCACGTGCGGCTGTTGCTGCAGCAACTATGCGCGGTAAGTCATACTTGCAGATTGGTTCAATCTGTATGGGTATAGGCGGCTCAATAATTGATTCTTCATTTATTGAAGAATATCTCGGTATGAGAGTTGAGTCGGTTGATGAAGTTGAAATTATACGCCGAATGGAAAAAGGTATTTATGATGAACAAGAATTCCAGAAGGCTCTTGAATGGTCTAAGAAATATTGCGTACGCGGTTTTGACAAGAACCCGCCTGAGGTTGCAAAATCTGCTGAACAATGCGACAAGGATTGGGAGTTTGTTGTTAAAACAGCCGTTATTATAAAAGACCTGATGAATGGCAACAAAAACCTGCCTGAAGGATGTGAAGAAGAGGCTGTCGGTCATAATGCTCTTGCAGCAGGCTTCCAGGGACAGCGTCAATGGACAGACTTTTATCCCAACGGTGATTTTGCCGAAGCTATGCTTAATACTTCCTTTGACTGGGACGGCGCACGCGAGCCGTACGTACTTGCCACAGAAAATGATGTTTTGAATGGTTTGGGCATGATGTTTATGAAACTGCTTACCAACCGTGCACAGATTTTTGCTGATGTTCGTACATACTGGAGTCCGGAAGCAGTTAAACGCGCTACCGGATATGAACTTACCGGCATTGCTAAGGAAGCCGGCGGATTTATTCACCTTATTAACTCCGGTGCAGCT
>CALXUL010000090.1 GCA_944391635.1 uncultured Clostridia bacterium
AAGAAGCGCCGCCGCGCAGAGAAGACCCGCCGCGCAGAGAAGAGCCGCCGCGCCGAGAAGAGCCGCCGCGAACTTTTTGATAAAAACCCGCTTGTAAACGTTAAAAAATTTTCCCGAAACAATATAATTCTTAAATTTTTATTAAATATATGCGGTATTGTTTGCAATACCGAAAATTATATGTTACAATGTAGAAAATCGGGGGTTATAGTATGGAATATATGAAAGAGGCAATAAAACAGGCAAAAAAAGCTGAAGCAATAGATGAAGTGCCTATTGGAGCTGTAATAGTGAAGGATTCAAAAATTATTGCCAGAGGATATAACCGCCGCGAAACAAAACACAATGCACTGCTCCATGCGGAGATAATAGCAATTGATAAAGCCTGCCGAAAATTGGGAGGCTGGAGGTTGCCAGGCTGTGAGATTTACGTAACGTTAGAACCCTGTCCTATGTGTATGGGCGCTATTATCTCAGCAAGGATAGAAAAATTGTATTTTGGGGCGTATGATGAAAAATCCGGTGCGGCAGGAAGCGTATGTGACTTATCCTGCGCACTTCCGCATAAAGTTGAAACAACAGGCGGTGTAATGAAAGAGGACTGCACCAAGCTTTTAAGTGATTTTTTTAAAAAATTAAGAGCCCAAAAATCTGGTTTTGGAAAAAGAGGTGAAAAAAATGAGGATAAGTGAACAAGCCAAAAAAATTATTTGTGCATGCATTGCGGTAGCGATGATATTTCCAATAGCCATCAGTGTTTTATACATGTTTATAAACTGATTCCGGCTATGTCAGACGGGGTGACGGGAGCAATATGAAAACAGTAAAAAACATCATAATATTGATTATTGTATTGCTTGTAGCATTTGCAGGATTGGTTATTGCAAAAGGTTACAGCAAGTACCTTGAGGCTTTAAAACAGCTGCCGCTTGAAGAAATGACTGAAGAGATTGAGTCAAAAGAAAATTTTTGCCCTATATCCGAGATTCCTCAAATGTATATAAAAGCTGTAATAGCGGTGGAAGACAGACGTTTTTATCAGCATTCGGGGATTGATGTGATAGGTATAGCACGAGCTGTAATAACTGATATAAAAACAATGTCCCTAAGCGAGGGAGGAAGTACTATATCGCAGCAGCTTGCTAAGAACTTGTACTTCCCACAGGATAATACGCCGGACAGAAAGATTGCAGAAATGTTTATGGCGTCGCGCTTGGAAAAAGAGTTTTCTAAAGAAAAGATATTGGAGCTGTATTTTAACTGTATTTATTACGGCAGCGGATACTACTGTATTTATGATGCAGCAATGGGATATTTTAATAAAAAGCCGGCAGATATGAATGGGTATGAATCAACCTTGCTTGCCGGAATACCCAATGCACCGTCTGTATATTCACCGAAGGTTAATCCGGAACTCTCGCATGAACGCCAGGAAAAGGTTTTATCTTCAATGATTGACTGCGGATATATTGACCAGGCGCAAAAAGAGAGTATAGTACAGCAGAGAGAAAATTATAATTGGTAGGAAAACAGGCGTATTTTACGCTTGTTTTTTTATGTTGTATAAAAATTGCTGATGGATAAGAAAAGCAGTATTTTAATTGCGTGGTTAGAAAATATGTCGAAAGATACAAAAAAATGTTGTAAAAGCTAATTGGTTATGGTATAATTAGACAAAACAAAATGAAGGGGGAATTAGATGGAGCAGGTATCACAGTTTGCAGGAAGTTTTTGGTCTATATTACCGCCGATTCTTGCAATAGGACTTGCATTGCTGACAAAAGAGGTATATCTCTCATTGATATTGGGGATATTTGCCGGAGGGCTGTTATGGACAGGAGGAAACCTGATACATTCGCTTGAGGTAATATTTTCAATAATGTCAGAAAAAGTAGGGGGCAATTTCTGCATATTAATATTCCTGGTGCTTTTGGGTATGATGGTTGCTTTAATGAGTAAATCAGGTGCTACCGCGGCGTATGGAAAATGGGCATCTAAGTCAATAAAAACTGCCAGAGGAGCATCATTGGCAACGGTTGGATTGGGATGTCTGATTTTTGTTGACGACTATTTTAACTGTCTTACAGTCGGCACTGTTATGAGCCCGGTTACCGACAGGTATAAGATAAAAAGGGCAAAGCTTGCATATTTTATAGACGCTACTGCCGCACCGGTATGTATAATTGCGCCGGTATCATCCTGGGCGGCTGCTGTATCATCGTCTTTGCCTGAAAACAGCGGCATTGACGGATTTACTCTTTTCCTGAACACGATTCCGTTTAATTTATACGCATGGCTCACTATAATAATGATGCTATTTATAATTATAGGCGGCTTTGATTTTTCTAAAATGAGAAATTACATAAAGGAATATGAAACAAAAGAAGAGAAACTGACAACAAGCAGTGCGGATATAATAAAAAATGACAGAGGCAGGGTTATAGACCTTTTGCTGCCGATAATCTCGTTGATTGTT
The DNA here is from genome assembly GCA_944391635.1 of uncultured Clostridia bacterium. Lineage (GTDB taxonomy): Bacteria > Bacillota > Clostridia > UBA1381 > UBA1381 > HGM11525. The sequence continues at coordinate 2,477 of CALXUL010000090.1, forward strand.
TTGTGTATACTTGCAATGCTGTATACAGGCGGACTGTTTGGCGGCGGAGTTGGAGTAGTTGATGCATTTGCAAACTGTAATTCATCGCTTTCACTTGCAATAGGTGCGGTTGGCGCGCTTATAATAACAGCACTTTTGTATTTGCCGCGTAAAATTATCAGCTTTACCGAGTTTACCGGAAGTCTTGCAGAGGGTTTTAAGGCTATGGTTCCGGCAATATTAATATTGACATTTGCATGGAGTCTGTCCGGAATTTGCTCTGAAGAATATCTTGATATTGGTTCATATGTTTCAGGGATTGTTCAGGAACATCTGCCGATAGTAGCGGTACTTCCGGCAGTATTCTTTGCTGTTAGCCTTGGTTTGGCGTTTGCTACCGGTACATCCTGGGGTACTTTTGCTATTCTTGTACCGATTACTGTTGCGGTATTCGGAACTATGGATAATATGCTTGTAATAACAGTTGCGGCGGTACTTGCAGGCGCTGTATGCGGCGACCATATTTCGCCAATATCGGATACAACAATAATGTCATCAACAGGAGCATGTTGTAACCATATTGACCATGTTTCAACACAGATTCCGTATGCTATGCTTGTAGCGGGCTGCTGTTTTGTCGGATATATAATCTCAGGCGTAACAAATAATGGCTGGATTGGAATGGGTGTAGGAATAGTATTGCTGCTTGCAATATTAACAATTATTATGAAAAAAGTAAAAAAAGTATAAGAAAAATATAAAAAAACAGGATTGCATTTATAAATGTAGTCCTGTTTTTTATTGTCTGTTAAATTTTAGGAATAAGAAAGGTGGACAGCTCATAGAATGTAAAAAACGATAAAATAAGGGATAGGTGATAGATATGCTCAAAAGAGTAAAGGGGATATTAAAGGGTACGTTTTTTTCGCTGATAGTAACCGCTATGCTTGCCGCAACACTCGCCGCAGCAATGTATTTTCTTGATATCCCGGACAGCGCCGCAGCAATATTGGTATTTCTGATAGGTGCAGTGTCTTCTGCCGCCGGAGCTTATGCGGTAAGCCGTGCTGCCGGGACAAAAGGTATGGGTACGGGTGCATTGGTAGGTTTGGCGTATTATTTTATACTTGCCGCAGCATCACTTATCATACGAAAAGAACTTGCTCTTGATACGCATATGCTTATAATGCTGGCAGCAACAATAGCGTCGGGTATGTTTGGCGGTGTGATGGGGGTAAGGTAATAAATTTCTTTTAGAGGAAAGGGTATTTGATAGTGAAAAAATGAGCGGATTTTCCAGAATAAGAAAATCCGCTCTTACTAATATCCAACAAAATTCGGCAGCCGTTAAGTCGGCAGTATGTAACTTTAAAATCCGCCGAGCAGCAGAATACCAATTGCTGCCAGTAAAAGTTTATCATCGCAGTCATCAAGTAAAAGTATTACCAATACTGCAATAAGAATAAGGTCATCATTTTCAAAGCCTGAAAGAAGATTAGATTTCTTTTTGTTTTCACAGCTTTTTTTAGCAAGGCTGTTTTCGCAGGCAGATGTCTGTGCGGGCAATTGTGTTGACAATGGAATATTAGATGTAGGTTTAATAGGTTTTGGCATATCATTATAACTGTAATATTTTCGGTACAATGTTTTAGCCCCCTTATTTAAAGAGTCCGGAAAATTTGGTTAAATTAAGCAGACGTATAGCATTATCAATACCTTTTTGCCGGGAATTGCGCATATACGGCCGTAAAGACATCAGCAGCCTTGAACGTTCATCATTTGGATGCGACAATTCATTTGCCATATTTTTGAGCTTCATTATATATTCAAGATTTTGCGCGTTTAGCTGGGGAAGCTCGGCAGAAGAATTAGGTGTATTGTTTTGCGGTGGGCTGCCGGAAGAATCCATACCAAGCGCACCGAGCGCGGTTTTTATTTTATCCTCCGCCCCGTCGCCGAGCAGCCCTTTTAAAGTATCCATCATATCAGCCATTTAATCAGAGCCTTTCTGCCCACATATTCTGTTGACGCGGCTTATCCGTGGGCTGATAAGATGCGTTTTAATATGAGAAAAAGGGGCTAAAGGATGCTGTTATTTGAGTTTATCTAAAATTTGTTTTGCACTAAGCCCCGATAACCCTGACAGGTTAGTTTTGGAAAGCTTTTTTTTGAGTGTAGCGGTATCGGTTTTAAGAAATTCCTCTACCAGTCTGTTTTGCTCGGCAGAAGAAAAACTGTTTTTTAATTTTTGACCTTCCGCACTTTGAGCGAATTGTTTTATTTTTGCTATATCTGCATCGCCGAGCAGGCTTTCAAGCTTTTTGTTTATATTCTCATTCATAATAAATCACCTCTTTAATATTATATGTAAAAACTGCAAAAGCTTTACAAAATCTTTTTCAGATGGTATAATTGCTTTTAAAAAGCAGGTGACAAGATGAAAATAGGGAAAGTAGATATAGAAAATAATATATTTCTTGCTCCTATGGCAGGAATAACCGACCTTGCATTCCGAAGAATATGCCGGCGTTGGGGCGCGGGTATGACATATACCGAAATGGTAAGTGCTAAGGGGTTATATTATAATGACAAGAAAACAGCGGAACTTCTTATGCGTGATAATGATGAAACCCCAAGCGCTGCCCAAATTTTCGGCAGCGAGCCGGAGATAATGTATGCGGCAGTGCCAAAGGCGCTTAAGTTCGGCGCGGATATATTGGATATCAATATGGGCTGTCCTGCGCCGAAGATAGTAAATAATTCAGATGGCAGCGCTCTTATGCGTGATGAGAAGCTGGCAGCTATGGTAATAAGGCGAACGGTGGACGCGGCAAAAGATGTGCCGGTTACGGTAAAGATGCGTGCAGGCTGGGATAAAGAACATATAAATGTTGTTGAGCTTGCAAAAATCGCAGAGGAAAACGGAGCTGCGGCTGTAACAGTGCATCCCAGAACAAGGGATATGTTTTATAGCGGCAGTGCAGACTGGGATTTAATAGGCAAGGTAAAAAAAGCAGTCAGGATACCGGTAATAGGAAGCGGCGATATTTTTTCTGCTAAAGACGCTATAGATATGCTAGAAAAAACAGGCTGTGACGCGGTAATGATAGCACGCGGCGCACAGGGAAACCCTTTTATATTCAGACAGATAAAAGAGCTGTTGGAGAATGGGAAAGTTGAGTTTAAGGTAACGCCTAAGCAGAGGATAGAGGCTGCTCTGGTACATGCTGATGAGATATGTAAATTAAAAGGTGAAGTGCGGGGGATAAGAGAGGCACGCAAGCATCTTGCCTGGTATATTAAGGAAATACCTTCTGCATCAGTTATGCGTCAGGAATTGTTTAAAGTTACCACACTTTTTGAAGCACATCAGATTCTTGAGGGGTGGTTGCAAAAGGTAATTTAAAGAAAATGAAAAAAACTATTCCCAAATCGGTTATTGTATAGTATAATGTTCTATAACAACTTATTGGGATATAGTTTTCTAACGAGGTCTTAAGCCTAAACGGCTTTTAGTATATTATGCTTAAGACTGGGCAGGAGGTATTGAATATGAGGATAGAGAAGGTGGAGGGCAACCGTAAAATACGGGTGCTTGTAACACAGGACGATCTGCTGGAAATGAATATAAATATAAGTACGCTTACCCCGGATTCGCCGGAACTGCATAGTTTTTTGTTCAGGGTAATGGAGTATGTGAAGCGTGAGACGGGATTTTCTGCAAAAAATGGTCAGGTAATGGTTGAGGCGTCGCCTCATGAAGGCGGGGTTGCGCTTACAGTTACAAAAATCGCAACAAAAAAGCCGATTAGAAAATCTGATATAAAATCAATAAAAGTCAAGAAAAAAATATATCCGCACAGGGTATACAGGTTTCCGAGCTTTGATTCATTATATAGATATTTTAAGATAATAGATGACGCTACAGCGGCGGGCATGAGACTTTATTTATACCGGGATATGTATTTTGCTGTTGCGGCAACAGGCGACTGGCGGATTAATGAGTTTACCGACCGCCTGCCGCAGACGGGGATTGGTGAACGGTTTTTAACCGAGCATGCTAAGCTGGTAGCAGATGGCAAAAAATTAATGAATATGATTGATGGTATAAAAAATCTTGATTAGGGCTTGAAAACATATCATGTTTTTGATATAATACATTTTAGCACATTAAAAAACAAAGGAGAAATATTATGTTTGGATTTATAAGAGTATTGGCAGATACAGTAGCAGATCCTGCTGCTGGAGTATCGGTTGCAGGCGGCGGAGCAGCAGCAACAGGAGCAGCTGATGCGGCTGGAACTGCAGCAGGCGCGGCAGGAGCAGCCGGAGGTGTACTTGGTCTTGTTACTACGCTTTTGCCAATGGTACTTATCATTGCTTTGCTGTATTTTATAATGATAAGACCACAGCGTAAAAAGGAAAAGGAACTTAAAGCTCAGATTGATGCCATGAGAGTTGGGGATAAGATTGTAACTATCGGTGGTATTTGCGGCAAAGTTGCTAAAATTAAGGATGAATATGTGTATATTGAAACCGGTAATATTGGCACGCAGAACGAAAAATCACTGATAAAATTTGAAAGAAGCGCAATAAAAACGGTTGAGACAATCCACGATGACCAGTAAAAAAATACCAGATGGTATTTGTGGTGTAATACCTTTTTGTTCAAAGCAGAATATTCTTTTTTAGGCAGTTTTAGATTACAACAGAAATCTCCGTTATGTGACATAATTATTTTGTCGGAATAGCGGAGATTTTTTTATTTGAAATGAGAAAGTAAAAACTATTACGGGTATATAAAATGGTATAACCTTGCAGATATGCATTAAATAGCGTTCTTAATGCGGTGAATTTTAAAAATAACATATTTTTACAAAAGTTTTACCGTACATATGGTGATAAATTTACATAAAAAAGATAAAATAACTATAAGAAGAGGTATATTTTAGGAGGGATCCATTTATGGATGAAACTCGGTATATGCAAAATAGAGAGCTGTCATGGCTTAAATTTAATGAAAGGGTATTACAAGAGGCGCAGGATGAAAGCGTACCGTTATATGAAAGATTGAAGTTTGTTGCAATATTTACAAGTAATCTTGACGAATTTTTTATGGTTAGGGTAGGGAGTTTGTATGACCTGTCACTTGCGGATAAAAATTCTACTGATAATAAAACAGGGCTTACTCCTCAGCAACAGCTTGATAGGATATATAAGGCCGTGGGACCGCTTTATACTAAAAAGGATAAAATTTACGGAGAAGTTTCGCAAAAACTATGTGAAAAGGGTATTTGTGCTGCTGAATATAAAAAACTTTCCCCGGATGAAAAACATTTTATTGACGATTACTTTTACAGTTATATCTTTCCGGTATTATCTCCTCAAATTGTAGATGATCATCATCCATTTCCATTTATTCCGAATAAACAGCTTTATATTGCAGCAAGGCTTCAGCGGAACAAGAAGTTTTTTTTGGGTTTGGTATCGGTGCCGTCAAGCTTGCCGTCAGTAGTGTATATACTGGGCGAAAATATAAAATATATTGATGTATCAAAAATTATATATGAGCATACAAAGGAAATGTTTGAGCTTTATCAGGTTTTGGAGAAAAACCTATTTTGTGTTACAAGAAACGCTGATATAAATCCAGAGGAGGAATCTGATGATATAAATGAGGATTTCAGAAACAAGATGAAAAAACTCATAAAAAAGCGCAGACGTCTTGCGGCGGTAAGGCTTGAATCAGAGCATGAAATGGAAGAGTTTTTGAGCGAGAAGTTGCGCCAGAAACTGCATTTAAGAACGGAGCAGATGTTTGTCAGTAAATCACCTATGTGCATGGGATATGTATATGAGCTGATAAACAAGATGAGTGATACTCAGATGGAGGCTTTATGTTATAATCCGTTTAACCCCAGGATTTCACAACGGATGCTGCCTGTAAGAGCCAGGGATTCGCTGCTCTTTTATCCATATGAAAGCATGAAACCATTTTTGGACCTTATTAGGAAATCGGCATATGATCCTGGCGTTATTTCAATTAAAATAACCATATACCGCTTGGCTAAGGACGCAAAATTGATAGAATACTTATGTGCTGCGGCAGAAAACGGCAAAGAGGTACAGGTATTGATTGAGCTTAGGGCAAGATTTGATGAACAGAATAATATTGACTGGTCTGAGCGGCTGGAACAGGCAGGGTGCAGAATTCTTTATGGTTTTGACGAATATAAGGTACATTCAAAGCTTTGTCTTATAACGAAGAAAGACAGGAGCGGCAATCTAAAATATATAACCCAGATAGGCACAGGAAACTATAACGAAAAGACTGCCCGGCTTTACACAGACTTGTCGCTTATAACTGAAAACTTTGAAATTGGATTGGATGCGGCAACTTTTTTCAAAAATATGTCAATCTCAAATCTTGAAGGTGATTATAAGCATTTGTTAGTCGCGCCGCATTCTATGAAAAATAGAATTATAGGATTGATTGACCGCGAAATTAAAAAAGGCGCAGATGGGCAGATAGTTATGAAAATCAATTCTCTGACTGATATTGATATAATAATGAAACTTCAAGAGGCATCTTCTGCAGGGGTGAGGGTAAAGCTTCTGATAAGAGGAATATGCTGCCTTTTGCCGGGGATTAGCGGGGTTACTGAAAATATTATGGTAATAAGTGTAGTGGGCAGGTTTTTGGAACATTCGAGGATATACAGCTTTGGAAAAGGTGAACAACAAACGCTTTATATATCGTCTGCAGACATGATGACACGAAATCTGCAAAGGCGCGTTGAGGTTGCCTGCCCTATCTATTCACAGGAAATCCGGGACAGGCTCAATCATATTCTTGAAATAATGTTTGCGGATAATGTAAAGGCAAGGGAGCTCACAGATAAAGGAGTTTACAGGAAACGGAAAAATATTAATAACCGAATAGATGCACAGGAAGTATTTATGAAAGAAGCGGTTGAAATGCCTGATAGTTTATCAGAAAGAAATGAAGGTGCGGTAAAAAGAATATATCGTGGTATAATTACTAACTTATATCGCAAATTAAATGATTATAAATAAAAAATACGAAAGGAGCAGAGCAATGGTTTGCGCAGTGATTGATATTGGGTCAAATACAGTGAGGATGTCGGTATATGAGTATAGCGGAGGACGGATAGAGCCGCTTATAAATAAAAAATATATGGCAGGACTTATATCTTATGTAAAAGATGGCAGATTGACAGGACGGGGTATGGATAAAGCCTGCGGGATACTCGAATCATTTTACGGAATATTAAAGAATTTTAAGATTGAGAATATATACGTTTTTGCCACGGCGTCGCTAAGGAATGTAGACAATACGAAAGAGGCACAAGAATATATAGAAAAAAAGACCGGGTTTAGGATAGATGTGCTTTCAGGAGAAGAGGAAGCAAGGCTTGATTTTAAAGGAGCGACCTGCTGTATTGATTATAGCGACGGGCTGTTAGTAGATATAGGCGGAGGAAGTACAGAGCTGGTAGTATTTAAGGACCGTACAATTATCAGTATGGCAAGTATGCCGATAGGCTCGCTGAATATGTTTAATGAAAAGGTAAAAAAACTTTTTCCGACAGCAGAGGAAAATACTTTAATAAAGAATGAGGTATTAATGCATTTACAGGATTTGGATTTTATCAGCAGGGGCGATTGCCATAATGTGTGCGGAGTTGGAGGGACAGTGCGTGCGGCATTCCGGCTGTATGATGAGCTTTACGGTAAAAACGCTTCTAATAGTCTTTCGTGTGATGCGGTTGGAAAGGTTATTAAAAAGCTATATAGCGACTCTAAGCAAAGACGGAATATAATTTTAAAAACCGTTCCGGACAGAATCCATACAGTAATACCAGGAATGGTTATTTTGAATACCATATGCAGGTATTTTGCAGGCGGGACAATAACAAAAAGCAGTTTTGGGGTTCGGGAAGGATACCTTTTAAAAAGGGCTGGACAAACAGATTAAACGAAAAAACACGGCAGTTATTTGGATAACTGCCGTATTTTTTTGTGATTTATTCCTCAATCGCTGCTTTTTTGGTGTTAATTTCGTAGATTGTTTTAGCGTCAAACTTAAATTCACGGTCGTATGTCATAAGCCCGTTTTCTTCCTGCTCAACATCATAAAGCTGTGTATAGCAGAAAGCACATACATACTTACTGTCAAGAAGCGCGTGAACTAAGCCTTTGTATCGGTCCAAGAATTCTTCTTCGGTTTTGGGTGCATCGCCGTAACCCCAGCTTTCATCAGTGTCAGACATTTTCCACTTTGTACCGCCGAACTCGCTGACAAAAAACGGTGTGCCGTTATATGTCTGCCTGCCGCAGGCTTGTGTTTCGTTTACAATGCCTTTATCAAGGTCCTTGAAGATTTCCTCTAAAAGCTCCCTATTCTGTACATATGAATGGATATCAAACATATCGGTTCTTACATGGAAGTTACCGCTGGTGTCTATAACAGGCCGGGTTGGGTCGAGTGCTTTGGTTACATCGTATACCATACCTATAAGCTCGTCAAATTGTCTGCGGTTGTCTATATCCCAGGTTTCGTTAAACGGACACCAGCCAATTATGCTTGGGTGTGAATAATCACGTTTAACCGCATCAAGCCATTCGGGAAGGAAAGAGTAGATGTTTTGTGGGTTAGTATGGTCAAGCCCCCAGTTTGCATGTTCGCCCCATACAAGGTATCCGAGTTTGTCTGCCCAATACAGGAAACGCGGCTCAAAAATCTTTTCATGGAGTCTTGCGCCGTTAAAGCCAAGCGCCATCGAATCTTCAATATCCGCTTTCAGCGCATCATCGGACGGAGCGGTATAAATGCCGTCAGGATAAAAACCTTGGTCAAGCACCCATCTGCCGAATACTTTTTTTCCGTTAATAAGGAATGCACCATCTTTTAACATTACATCTCTTAGTCCAAAATAGCTTTTTATGTAATCTTTTGAGTCGCCTTCTAAAACTTCGATCTCCAAGTCGTAGAGATTTCCCAAGCCTACATCCCAAAGGTGCTTTTCAGAAAGCGGAATATATAAATCAGCACACATACTGTTAGGTGCAAGCTGTGCTTGTCCGACGAGCCTTTTGTCAAAATAGGCTTTAGCTGAAATTGTACAGTCTGCCGCAGAAGAAAGCAAAACGCGTACAAGTACGCCCGGAGCTGCGGTATTAGGCGTAATATTTAAAGAGGTAACATATACAGAAGGCACAAATTCAAGCCAAACAGTCTGCCAGATTCCGGTTGTACGTGTATAGAAACAGCCATAGGAATCAAGCTTATCCGATTGTTTGCCGGATGGCTGAGCGGGGCTTTTAGGGTCATCTTCCGCGCATACAGGTATGTAATTGCCTTCTGGTTTCAGGTAATCGGTAATGTCAAGACTAAAAGGTGTATATCCGCCTTTGTGTTCAAAGACTTTTTCACCGTTTATATATATGGTGGCAAAATAATCTACGGCGCCAAAGTGCAAAATAGCCCGCTTGTCTTTGAACTGTTCTGGGATTGTTATATCCTTTCGATACCATACAGAGTATATAAACCCGGTGTTATGTATACCTGAAAGTACGCTTTCCGGGCAAAAAGGTACAGTTATTTTTTGATTTAAACTGCTGCGCTTTGAAAATTCTTTTTCCTTTCCGCAACGCTCGTTATCAATTTCAAATTCCCATTCCCCGTTAAGATTTATCCAGTCTTGGCGAAGAAGCTGAGGGTTTGGGTGTTCGGGACGAGGTATTGACATTTTTATCACTCCTAAAATTATATTCTAATCAAATTTTATCATATTTAAGCAGTTTGTAAATGATTTTTAATGCTTAATTATTGACATTTTGTGCTGTTTATTATAGTATATAAAAAAGGCGGTGTTTATTAGGATGGAAATATCAATGGTAAAATCACTGTGGGCAGAGAAGGAGGATTTTTTTCTCGAACGAAAGGATACAGGAGAAGAATACATTTTTATACACTTTATTACGCCGGTGACGATTTTAGAGAATGGAGAAATGATAAATGCGCCTGAGGGCAGCTGTATACTTTATAATAAACATTCGCATCAGAAATTTATAAGCAAAGGCTGTGCACTTGTGCATGATTGGTGCCATATAACGGGGTCGCTTGATGAGCTGACAGATAGGTACGGTATAGAATACAATAAAATATACTGGATAAGGCATGGGTTTGAAATTACATCAGTAATAAGGCATATTGAAGAGGAAGTTCTTTTGGGAGATTTGTTTTTTGAGCGTTTGGCTGAACTCAAGATTGAAGAGCTGATGATAAAAATAGCAAGAGATATTCACGGTCAAAAGAGTAATATTTACATAAATCCTGAAGTTAAAGAAAAATTTATGAAGCTGAGGGCGTATATGAACACATCATACAGCGAAACTTGGAATATAAAGAGAATGGCGGATTTTGTAAACCTCAGCCCGTCAAGATTTCATAGGGTGTATCATTCTGTTTTTTCTACATCGCCTAAGAAAGACCTTTGCGAAATAAGGATAGAGCATGCAAAAACGCTTTTGCAGCAAAGGCGTTATCTTGTACAGGAGGTTGCCGAAATGACAGGAT
>CALXUL010000091.1 GCA_944391635.1 uncultured Clostridia bacterium
CGAAGGAATATATTCCTGCTGTAGATGCCGGTGTACAGGGTGCTATGCAGTCAGGTGTACTGGCAGGTTATCCGGTAGTTGACGTGAAAGTAACATTATATGATGGTTCTTATCACGAAGTTGACTCATCTGAAATGGCATTTAAGATTGCTGCATCAATGGCATTTAAGGAAGGTATGAAGAAAGCCGATCCTGTTATTAAGGAACCGATAATGCTTGTAAATGTAATTATGCCTGATGAATATTTGGGTGATGTAATGGGAGACCTGAACTCACGCCGTGGTATGATACAGAAGATGGAAGCATTGTCAGGCGCTCAGAGAATAACAGCTATGGTTCCGCTGTCAGAGATGTTTGGTTATGCAACAGACCTTAGATCAAGAACTCAGGGACGTGGTCAGTATACTATGGAACCGTCACATTACTCTGAAGTTCCGAAGTCAATTCAGGAGAAAATTGTTAGCGACCGTACAAAGAATAATTAATTATAGTTAATTTTTCAAAAAAGACTTGATTTTTATTAGAAAAAATTGTAAAATAATAATGATTGATTTTATCTTGAAATTCAAGAAGGAGGAAAATAAAAATGGCAAAGGCAAAATTTGAAAGAAACAAGCCACACGTAAATATTGGTACCATAGGACACGTTGACCATGGTAAGACAACATTGACAGCGGCTATTACAAAGGTATTGGCACTCAAAGGTCAGGCACAGTACGAAGCTTATGATATGATTGACAAAGCTCCGGAAGAGAGAGAAAGAGGTATCACTATTTCTACTGCGCACGTTGAGTATGAAACAGACAATCGTCACTATGCACACGTTGACTGTCCGGGACATGCTGACTACGTAAAGAACATGATCACAGGTGCTGCTCAGATGGACGGTGCTATACTTGTTGTATCAGCTGCAGATGGTCCTATGCCTCAGACACGTGAGCACATCCTGCTCTCACGTCAGGTTGGCGTTCCTTATATTGTAGTATTCCTTAACAAAGCTGACCAGGTTGACGATCCTGAGCTTCTTGAGCTTGTTGAAATGGAAGTAAGAGACCTTCTTACAGAGTATGAATTCCCTGGTGATGAGATTCCTATAGTTACAGGTTCTGCTTTGCAGGTACTTGAATCTAATTCAACAGATGTAAATGCTCCTGAGTATAAGTGCATACTTGACCTTATGGATGCTGTTGATAGCTACATTCCTACTCCGGACAGAAAAGCAGATCTTCCGTTCCTTATGCCTATCGAGGATATCTTCTCAATCACAGGTCGTGGTACAGTTGCTACAGGCCGTGTTGAGAGAGGTCAGTTGAAGCTTTCAGAAGAAGTTGAAATAGTTGGTCTTACTGATGAAGCAAGAAAAGTTGTTGTTACAGGTATAGAAATGTTCAGAAAGCTTCTTGACTATGCTGAAGCTGGTGACAACATTGGTGCACTTCTTCGTGGTGTTCAGAGAAACGAAATCGAGCGTGGACAGGTTCTTGCTAAGCCGGGTACCATTCATCCTCATACAAAGTTTAAGGGTGAGGTTTACGTAGTAACTAAGGAAGAAGGCGGCCGTCATACACCGTTCTTCAACAACTATAGACCTCAGTTCTATTTCAGAACAACAGACGTTACAGGCGTTATCAAACTTCCTGAGGGTACAGAAATGTGCATGCCTGGCGATAACGTTAAGATGGAAGTTGAACTTATCACTCCTATCGCTATCGAGAAGGGCTTGCGTTTCGCTATCCGTGAAGGCGGCAGAACCGTTGGTTCAGGCGTTGTTTCAGAGATCGAAGAGTAATTTTATGATATTTTGCGGTGCTGCAATTATGTGGCACCGCTTTTTATTGTAATGAAAAAAGATATCATATTTACTTTTTTTGTGCGGTATGATAAAATATATAAAATGAATTATATATGGAGGGTATTATGAGAAAATCGGGGATACTTATGCATATATCATCACTGCCATCAGACTATGGCATAGGAACTCTTGGCAGCGAGGCATATAAATTTGTGGATTTTTTAAAGGCGTCATCTCAGAGCTGGTGGCAGGTGCTTCCGGTTTGCCCTACAAGTTATGGTGATTCTCCGTATCAGAGCAATTCAGCATTTGCAGGGAATCCTTATTTTATAGATCTTGACATACTTTGTGAAGAGGGGCTTTTGAAAAAAAATGAAATTAAAAATTATTTTTTTGGTGATGATCCTAAAAAAGTAGATTACAAGTTATTGTTTGATTTCAGATACCCAATCTTAAGACAGGCATTTTCAAGGTTTAAAAAGGACGAAGACTATTATCATTTTGTTGAAGAAAATAGGTTTTGGCTTCAGGACTATGCCTTTTTTATGGCGATAAAAGAACATCATCATTTTAGATGTTGGCTGTATTGGGATGATGATATTAAATTCATGAATCCTGATGCGGTTGAAAGTTATAAATCAAAACTTTCAAAAAACATAGAATTTTATATGTTTATACAGTATGAGTTTTTCAAGCAATGGCAAAAACTTAAAAAATATGCGAATGATAATGGCATTGGTATAATAGGTGATATGCCAATATATGTTGCTCTCGACTCTGCGGAGGTATGGCATAACCCTGAATTTTTTGAGCTTGATGAAAATAAGCAGCCGGTAAGGGTTGCCGGCTGTCCGCCGGACGACTTCGCGCCAAAAGGGCAGCTGTGGGGGAATCCGCTTTATAATTGGGAATATATGAAAAGCCGCGAGTACGACTGGTGGATAAAAAGGTTAAAGATGAGCTTTAAACTATTTGATAAGGTTAGAATTGACCATTTTCGCGGGTTTGAATCATATTATGCTATTAAATATGAATCTAATGACGCAATCTGTGGCGAATGGGTTAAGGGTCCAGGTATGGATTTATTTAATACTATTCGTAATGAATTGGGTAATCTTGATATTATAGCAGAGGATTTAGGTTATCTGACCGATGATGTACACCGTATGTTAAAAGATTGCGGTTATCCGGGTATGAAAGTTTTGCAGTTTGCGTTTAATCCATATGAGGATAATTTTTACCTGCCGCATAATTACCAGTCAAACTGCGTTGCGTATACTGGTACACATGATAACGATACGTTTACTGGTTGGTATGCGCATACAAAAGGTGAAGAGAGAGAGTTTATAAATAATTATCTTGGTGTAAAACGCAAATCAGATGCGGCAGAGGGCGGGATTAGGGCTCTTATGTCAAGTGTTGCAGAACTTGTTGTGATACCGATACAGGATTATCTGGGTAAGTCAAGTGACTCAAGAATGAACATACCGTCAACAGTAGGCGGAAACTGGCTTTACCGAATAGAGAAGGATGATCTTTCAACCGAGCTTGCAGAAAAAATATCTGCAATTACACATACTTTTAGGCGTGGATAAATTAAAAAAGGAGAGGATATTATGATAGAAGAGAAAATGCCGGCGCCGGAATTTACACTTCCAGACGCAAACGGGAATATGGTGTCACTTAGCGATTTTCGTGGTAAAAAGATAGTGCTGTACTTTTATCCAAGGGATAATACTCCAGGCTGCACACGTCAGGCGTGTGCCTTTGCAGCTGATTATAATAAATTTAGTGAAAAAGGTGTTGTAGTTATTGGAATAAGTAAAGATTCTGAGACTTCACACCAAAAGTTTGCAGCAAAATTTAACTTACCGTTTATTTTGCTTTCAGATACTAATCTTGATGCAATACAGAAATATGGTGTGTGGCAAGAGAAAAAACTTTACGGAAAAGTAAGTATGGGTGTTGTAAGGACTACATTTATTATAGATGAGCAGGGAAATATAGAAAAGGTCATGAAGAAAGTTAAGCCTGATACAAATGCGCAGGATATACTAAAATATTTGGAAAGCTAAAGGGTTAAATGAGGCGTATACAGGATTAACCTCTGTATAGGCAATAATGATTAAGTTATATAATTACGGTTGTGGTTTAATTTTTAATATGCGTTATAACAGCTATTTAGAATTTTTTCTAAATAGCTGTTGACTTTTGCGGCAGATTATGATATAGTCTATTTAGAAACTTATCTAAATAGACTATATGGAGGTAACATGAGTTTTGCTGATACGTTTAAAGCATTATCAGATAATAGCCGCAGGGAGATTTTGCTGATGCTGAAGAGCGGGCGTATGTCGGCTGGTGAGATTTCGTCACATTTTAATATGACAAATGCCACGGTATCATATCATTTATCACAGCTTAAAAAAGCGGATCTAATAACTGAAATAAAGGAGAAAAATTATATATATTATGAACTGAATATTTCCGTATTTGAGGAAATAATGCTTTGGATTTCTCAGTTTGGGGAGGATAGGAATGAAAAATAGTTTTTATACAAGGAAGAGCTTTTGGGTTTCGCAAGGAGTGTGTTTGCTGCCTATGCTTTTGTCGTTGATATTTTATGACCAGATGCCGGAAAAGGTTGCTACACATTTTGATATGAATTTTGTGCCGGATGGGTACAGTCCAAAGTGGCAGGCGGCATTTATGATTCCGGGGATATTATTCTTCTTAAATATTTTTGTATGGTTTATGCTTGATAACGACCCGAGAAAGGCGGGTATTAATCCAATAATGAGAAGGATCTCTCAATGGATAATTCCGGTTTTGTCGGTTACTGTGCAATCGGCGATAATATTTTACTCAATAGCAGACAATGTTAATCTTGTACGGATGATACCGCTTATGGTTGGTGTTATGCTGATGCTAATTGGCAACTATATGCCAAAATGCAGGCAGAATTATACTGCAGGCATCAGGCTGCCGTGGACACTTTCGAGTGAGGAAAACTGGAACAGGACTCACCGATTCGGAGGAAAGGCAATGGTTGCAGGTGGAATATTATTGGCACTTTGTTCGTTTATTAAAGTGAATTTGGCAGTGGTGCTTTTGATTGTTCTGATTTTCACGGCAGTGCCGGTGATATACTCTTATATTTTATATAAAAAAGGGATATAAAAAAACAGGCATTATGCCTGCTTTTTTTTACTTATTTTTTGAGTTTTTTCGAAAAGCCCTTGGTGATATACCATAAATTTTGCGGAATGAATATGTAAGCTTTGAAGTTGAGTCAAAACCTGTCCTCTGTGCAATTTGAGAAAGCGGCAAATCGGTATTTACAAGCATTTTATGTACCTTTGCAAGCCGAACATTTCGCAAATATTCGCCTAAAGTTGCCCCGGTGGTAGAGTGGAACAGACGGCAGAAATGAAATTTACTCATATGCGCCATATCTGCCAGATCTGACAGACAGATTTCTTTATCAAAGTTATTATTAATATAGTGAATGGTGTCGATAACTGAGCTGTCTATTTTTTTGCTCTTTGCCGGACCTGCAAGCTCTGAGAAACTCCGGAGTATAAGCAGCAGATTTGTTATAGAAAATGCAGCGGTTTTTGACGCTAAAAACCCGCCTCCGACAGAGTTGTTTAAATCAGAAAAATACACCTTAGCTTTTTCAAATAGTACTTCGTCAAGATGTACAACACAGGATTTTAAAGGTGTTAACAGCATATTCAGTTCCGATTCTGTTAAAATCTGCATAAGCAGGCTTTTATCAAAATTCATTACATATCGTTCATAAAAATGTGAGTCAAGGCTTGCCATATGATGAATTTCATACGGTGATAAAAAAACCATATCTCCGCATATCAAGTCATAGCTGTCATCGTCTAAAAATAAATAGCGTTTTCCATCAAGCTGAAGATACAATTCGTAAGAATCGTGATAATGCTGTTGTGGCATATTATAAACTTGGTCATTCTTAATATATTCTACATTAAGTCCGTTATAAAAGCAGAAAGATTTTAACGGCATATAACCACCCCGCCTGATATATATACACATTTTATCATAAACATAAAGAAAAAGCAAGTAAAAATACGGCTGTCACGTTTTATGTAAACCAGCATATGATGATAATGAAGGAGCGTGAGAGCCGTGTATTCATTGATTATGGCGGAAAATCTCACTGAGATAGCCGCTATAACAATCTGCGGCACTGATGGTGTGATTTTTTCAGATATACTCTCTGGCAGCAAAACTGGATATAGGAGCGTTAGTGCAGGAAGCGCGCGTCTTGAAATTTATGATAATCATATGCGCCAGATAGCAGTATTATGGCTGCCGCTTGCGCCTGGCGCAAAAGCAAAGCTTTCTATATATCCGGATCTTGTACAGTTTACTCTAATGCGATAGCGCGCATGCGCCTTAGTGCAGAATGTTCGATTCTTGATACGTGTACCTGTGAAACGCCTATTTCACGTGCGGTTTCACTTTGTGTTTTGCCGCGGATATAACGTGTTATTATAACAGCGCGTTCGCGGTCTGACAGGCAGGACAGAAGCTGGGAAGTCATAACCTTGTCTACAATTTTATCTTCGACACATTCTGTACCGATACGTTCTTTTATGTTTAGATTATTGTCGGAGGGTGTATCAATAGATTCTACCGGAGCGCACGCCTCATATGCCTCCAAAAGCTCCCCGACCGTTATACCGCATTTTGCCGCAACTTCAGATATAGTTGGTTCGCGTGCAAAACTGCGCCGCAATTCCTCCTCGGCGCAGGCTGCTCGTTGTCTGCGCTCCTTCAACCCCCTTGATATATGTATCAGTCCGT
>CALXUL010000092.1 GCA_944391635.1 uncultured Clostridia bacterium
AAGAAGCAGATATTATGCGGGCTCTCTGCATTACTGATACAGAAAGCAAAAAGAGTGAGTTTTATCAGGTTATAGATTGTCTGCAGGATATACAATTAATAAAGTGTGCAAGATATAATTCCAGAGAAGTAAAAGAGATAGCCCATGATTGTGTCGCCAAGATTTATGGATTCTATACAAAGGCCGAAATGCCAGTGGAGGTCAGAGCCGCATTGGATGAATATACGATAGAATGTTTCCTAAAACATCGATTGATTAGAAAATAGACGCTTTCAGGGAGAAGAGCGGAAAACATGGCAATATGGGGACTTATTTTGTCAGTAATCATATGTTTGACAAGCTGTATATGCAGGTCTAAAGCAGACAATGAGGTTTTATTTGCTGTAGGACTGCTGTCCGTTGTATCAGTAATATATGTATACATGTTTTACCGTCATATTACCGGTTACCATCCTGATAAAAAATATCATTATGCGATTACAGCATGCTTTTTGATATCGATGATAAGCGGTGCGGTTACTATAATATTGTATGAGCATTGGCTGGCGTGCCTGTGTGTGGATGGGGGTGTATTGGCGTATCCTGTGCTGTAATCGGTATGGATAAGAGGATTTCAAGTCTTGGGAAAAAGATATATGTCAGCTATGGAGCAAAGACCATGCTGATGGGAATCCTGCTAACAGCTTTTGATGTATGCTCAAAATCTATTGATTATGAAGGCTACGCAGATTTGATGAAAATCATAGCGATGGGTACGCTTCTGATTTATGCATATTATGCACATATTAATGAGGAGTTTATCTATACGCATCTTGAGGGGATGTTCAGCGTTCAGTAGCTTAATACAATTGTCATTATGAAACCCATAACAATCTCTCCTCTTTCTTGGACTTGAATTAAAAATGCGGATACCCGCAGTTTTAGTTCGAGTATTGAGATGTAACACAGAAAAATTGTAAAAATTTGCAAGAAACAGCAGCCCTGGCACGATAAGTTGACTATCCCATAGCGCCGTGATAAAGTGGAATATAATAGGTGGTCGTTGAAATGAACGCATTATACTTATTGGAGCAAATGCAAAAAAACAATGTAGATATAGAAGCATTTGAGTTTAATAAAAACAATCCCTATGCTGAAGTAATAGAGCGGATTAAAATTCCGGAAATGCCAACGAAATATCAGGATAGAGTATGTTACTGTGCGTTCAAGGACGCATTTGAAGTCCTGTTTTCTGTATTGCCCCACTTTAAAGAACGGTGGAAAGAAAAATGGAACATAAACGATACCGCAAGGGAGAATATAAAATTCGGTACAATATCAAACCCTAAATTTAATTCAGCTTCGTATAAAGTAAATGAATCCGAGTATTTAATCGTGATTAATGAAGGCGTGTTGTCATTTCTGAATGAAATGTCAACGCTTATGGTTGAATTTTTATTTATCGATGATTTGATAAGCTATGAAACCCTTGTCCATAATTTAAAATTAAAGCCACATATCGTAAAAGAATTCATTATAAAAATGCTGGCGTATTATTTTTTCTATCATACATGGCAAGGCCAAAAAAAGAAAATAAGGAAGTCGGACTTATTCTGGCGAATTAGAGACGCAGTTGCATTTGAAAGCAGGGTGTTTGTCTGCGCTCATGAATTAGGCCATATTTTACTTGGACATCTTGAAACGGAGAATGAAATATGGGAACGCGAATTTCAGGCGGATCGGTTTGCTGCACTTATCATGTTTGGTGAACTTAATATCCATCCTGTTTTTCTGTCAGCAGCCTCGGCCATGATGCTGGGCATATTGGAATGTATCGACCGAATGAATGGCAAGTTCTTAGTAAAGCATAAAAGTCAGCATCCCTTATCTTATGTAAGAGCAAATAAAGTGGGAGGAATTGCGTTCCGGATTCTGGGTTACGAAGCATCGAATCCATTCCAGCTGACAAGAATGCTGATTAATATACTGTGGGACGAATTCATGGATTTCACTTTAACAATAGAAAAAAAGATAGATTTAAAAAAAGACAGATTTGGAGAAATGCAGGCAATATTGGAACAGGAATATGTTCTGCCTGAAAGAGATTATGAAGAGTATTTTGACAGCTGGTTGGGTTCAGGATATAGCATTGTACGGGGATTTTATAATTCAGAGCAGATAATGGAGGAGGACATTTTATGAGCAATATGATACATATTTTAGGAAAACAGATGGATATAGAGCGGATAAATTACGAGCTGGACATTGAATGTAACCATATGATCCAGGCTGAATCTGTAAAAACAAGCGAGTTTGGGGACCCTCAATTTATCGCAACGATAATGATCATATTTGAAATAGGCAAGGATTTATTTAGTTCCGGCTTATATGATGTCTTAAAACAATCGTTGGTCATTATTTTTCGAAATATTAAACCTCAGAAAGAGAAGACGGAAATGAAAATAGTTTTAGGAGATAAAACATGCCAGATTAGTACGAATTTTGACCTTACAGAAAAGCAGCGTAAGAAACTGGCACAAATTATTGTGGATAAGATAATGTAATATAATATCTGTTATTGTATCACTATTAGGAAAGCGAAAGGACGGAAACAGACTGCGCAGTCTATCCCCATCCGAAAGGAGCCCCCATGAATACAACCACAAAACCATCCCCCGATATCAACCGCCTGTTTGCCTGCTGCCCGGGAAATGAGAAAAATTTTAATTATCTTATTTCACTGCTCCAAAAGCATGTAGTCGTTCCCTTTGTGGGAGCGGGATTTTCAGCGAATTTTGGCTATCCCGGGTGGACAGGCTTTCTGAAAAGCCAGGCGGAACGCTTTCACCTTCCGGATATTAACCGGAAACTGGAGGAAAAGAAGTTTGAGGAGGCCGCCAGCATCTTACAGGGCAAACTTGGTGTTCACATGATGGAATACGTTATGCTCCAGGAATTTGGCGACCATATTTACAAAAACACTCCCTATAACCCGGATTTGGAAATTTTGCCCA
>CALXUL010000093.1 GCA_944391635.1 uncultured Clostridia bacterium
ACTTGACAGGGTGGCAAAAGCCCTGCTCGAGAAGGAAACAATAGATGGTTATGAGTTTGACAGGCTTTTAGCCTTGGACTAATAATAAATACTAAGAAAGGATGAAATTAATGAAAAAGGTAACAAAGGATATGATAATCAGGGACATTCTTGAACTTGATATGGGGACAGCAGAATTTATGTTTAATGCAGGCATGCATTGTCTGGGCTGTCCGTCTGCAAATGGTGAGAGTCTTGAGGATGCGTGTATGGTACACGGTGCGGACGCAGATGAACTTGTAAAACAGATAAATGAATATCTTGAATCAAAACAAACTTGATTGTAAAATTTTTAAAATAGAAAGGAAATAAGGAATAATTTTATGGAGGGCGACTTATCTTTAATAATTTTTATTGGGCTTCTAATTGTTGGATCGGCATATTTTAGTGCGACTGAAACAGCATTTTCTTCACTAAATAGGATTAAGATGAAAAATCTTGCTCAAAACGGAAATATACGGGCAGAATTAGTTTTGGAATTATGTGATAAGTACGATAAGCTTTTAACAACAATACTTATTGGGAACAATATAGTCAATATTCTGTCATCATCTGTCGCAACAACGATATTTGTTGTGTACTTTCCCAAAAACGGAGTTGCAATATCAACAATAGTTATGACGCTGGTTGTTCTGACATTTGGTGAGATTTGCCCTAAAAGCATAGCAAAAGAAGTGCCGGAAAAGTTTGCACTATTTTCAGCGCCTCTTATTAAAGCACTTTTATGTATTCTTACCCCGATTTGTGCATTTTTTACTTGTATAAAGAATTTCATTGCAAAGGTATTAAAGGTGCGGGGCGAAAACGCCATTACAGATGATGAAATACTTACTATGGTGGAAGAAGCTACAAATGAAGGCGGAATTGATGCGGAAGAAGGAAGCTTAATAAAAAATGCAATAGAGTTTTATGAACTTGATGTATCAGATATACTGACACCGAGGGTGGATGTGATAGCGATAGAAAAGGATGAGTCGTGTGACGAGATATTGAAACAGTTTGAAGAGAGCGGATTTTCGCGTTTGCCGGTTTATGATGATACTATTGATAATATAATCGGCGTATTAAATCATAAGGATTTTCAGCATCAGGTGATCGGCGCTGGGCTTCCGATTCAGACAGCGGTAAAGCCGGTAGCATTTGTTGCCCCTGCAATGAAAGTCTCGGCGCTACTTACGCTTTTACAGGAGAATAAGTCGCATATTGCCGTTGTAACCGATGAATACGGAGGTACGGTTGGGATAGTTACTCTTGAGGATATTTTAGAGGAGCTTGTTGGTGAAATTTGGGATGAACATGACCAGGTAACAGAGGATTTTACTAAGTTTTCTGATGAGTGTTATCGTGCCCGTGCGACTGCAAACTGTGAAAAATTGTTTGAGTTGTTTGGTATAAAAGAAGAGCCGGAAAGTACAACAGTCGGCGGATGGGTTATGGAACAGCTTGGAAAGGTGCCTGCTCAAGGCGATAGTTTTAGATTTGAGAACTTGACGGTTACTGTTACTAATGTCCTTGAAAATCGGGTATTGGAAGTTGTCATAATTGCAGATTCGCAAAACCAAGACGAAGAAAAAGCACAATAGCCTGTTTTTCTTTATACATAAACTCCTGTTTTGCTTTTTCAAGTGAACGTGCTGCTTTTCGTACTGGGGCTGAGTCGAGCGAATGGTGTTTTATATACCGGTTAAGTCTATTTGTCTTGAGTTTTATCTTATGACCTTTGAAAAACAATATAATGCAAATATAAATGAGTCTGATTTTATCGCCGTGCATATATAGTCTCCTTTGGATTATTATTGATGCGGTTGTACAGGACTTATTATGTGTAATTGGAGAATAAAAATTCATGAATAAAATAGCAAAGTTTTATAAAGTAAGCCGTGATATATATTTCGAAGCGCGAAAAGGTATAAGAGAAACGGAATATAATGAGATATTACTGCCGCGGCGTGCGACGGTCGGTTCTGCAGGATATGATTTTTTTGCGCCGCATGATATTGAACTTGCACCGGGAGAAAGTGTGAAGATTGCAACCGGGATTCGAGTAAATATTGAGCCGGGCTGGGTTTTGCTACTTTTTCCGAGAAGCAGTCTTGGTTTTAAGTACCGGCTCCAAATGGATAATACAGTTGGGGTTATTGATTCTGATTATTATTACTCTGATAATGAGGGGCATATATATATTAAAATCACAAATGACAGTAAATCAGGTGAAACGGTTAGGATTAAGTCTAAAGAAGCTTTTGCGCAAGGAATATTTTTACCGTTTGGAATAACAGAAGATGATAATGTTAAAAATATACGTAACGGCGGGTTTGGAAGTACAAATAAAAATTAGAGATAACGAATGGAGAAAAAAATGGGCAGAAGACAGACAAGAAGTGAAGCGCGTGAGTGTGCATTTTCACTGATATTTCAACTTGGAACAAATACAGAAGATCCGGAGTTTCTTATTATGGAGATGTTAGATGAGCATCCGGAGAGTCTTGATAATATTTCCTACATAAGAAATGTGGTATATGGGGTACAGGAAAACAGGACACAGCTTACGTCAAAAATAGAAGCTGTACTTCCTGAAAATCGTCCTATCAGCCGTATATCTAAAGCTGTTATGTCTATTCTTTTGCTTGCAATATATGAGATAGAAAATATTGATGATGTTCCGGTTAAAGTGGCAATAAATGAAGCAATAGAGCTTGCAAAGAAATATGCCGAAGATGAAGCACCGAGCTTTGTTAATGGTGTATTATCCGGGGTTGTGTCAAAATGAGCCTTTATATAGGTATTGATACGTCAAATTATACTACATCTTTCGCCTTGTGCGGAGATTTAGACCGCAGTGTGAGGAAAATACTTGATGTAAAACAAGGTGAAAGGGGCGTTCGCCAGTCGGACGGAGTGTTTATGCATTTAAAGCAGGCTCCGGAACTTTATAGTGAGCTCGTAAAAGGCATAGATTTATCAGAGGTTAAAGCAGTAGGCGTAAGCATATCGCCGCGTGCTGTTGAAGGTTCGTATATGCCGGTATTTGTTGCCGGTACAGCATTTGCACACATTTGTGCACAGACCCTGGGTGTGCCGCTTTTTAGTTTTTCGCATCAAGACGGGCATATTATGGCAGGGCTTTCTTCTTGCGGTGTTTTCTGGGATAGTTTTTTTTCAGTGCATCTTTCAGGAGGGACTTTTGAAATATTAAAAACCGAATATGATGGCATTACATTTAAGAATACTATTGTTGGAGGAACAAAGGATATTTCTGCAGGGCAGCTAATAGACCGGGTGGGGGTTGCATGTGGGATGAAATTCCCGTGCGGAAAAGAGGTCAGTGATCTTGCAGAGCATGCAGCCGAGAAGATGCTGAGGTTAAGTGTATCGGAAAAAGACGGATATGTGAATTTTTCCGGAGCGGAGACTCAGGCGTTGCGTAAAGCGGGTCAGGTTGACACGCCGGAGCTTTGTTTTGCGGTTTTAAGATGTATCGGTGAGAGCATAATAAGATGTTTGAAAAGTGTCAATGCGTCAAAAGTGCTTTTTGTAGGCGGAGTAGCCTCAAGCAGTTATCTTAGAAAATTCTTAAATGACAATAAGGGTAGCTTTGAATTTATATTTGCATCAGCAGAAATGTCCACAGATAATGCATGGGGAATAGCCAAGTTAGCACAAAGGAGGAGTGAATACGGAGCCAAAAATTGCAACTGTCAGCCAGATAAATGGCTACATTAAAAAGATACTTGACGGAAATATTATTTTAAATGATATATGGATAAAAGGTGAAATTTCTAATTATAAACTTCATTATTCGGGGCATATGTATATTACCCTGAAGGATGAGGGGTCGGTTTTAAAGGCGGTTATGTTTAGAAGTAACGCATCAAGACTCGCCTTTAGACCGGAGGATGGAATGAAAGTGCTTGCGCGCGGGAAACTTTCAGTATATGAAACCGGAGGCGTCTATCAGCTATATATAAGTGAAATGATACCGGATGGAGTGGGGGAACTTTATATTGCATTTGAGAGACTGAAAAAAAAGCTTCAGGAGGAAGGGTTATTTAGTTCAGAGTACAAAAAACCAATTCCAAAGTTCCCGGAGTGTGTAGGAGTGGTTACAGCACCTACCGGAGCGGCAGTGCGGGATATAATTAATGTAATAACAAGAAGATACCCTTACGCAAAAATTCTTCTGTATCCGGCTCAGGTGCAAGGAAACGGTGCGGCGGAAAGTGTCGCAGAGGCAATTGAGTTGTTTAACAAAAATAAAAATGCAGATGTGTTGATTGTCGGCCGCGGAGGCGGTTCAATAGAGGATTTGTGGGCTTTTAATGAGGAAAGAGTAGCAAGGGCTATTTTTAATTCGCAGATACCGGTAATCTCGGCAGTAGGGCATGAGACAGATTTTACCATTGCGGATTTTGTTGCGGATCTTCGTGCGCCTACACCGAGTGCGGCTGCGGAGCTTGCTGTTCCGTCCCAGACTGAATTGCTATCATACGTTGCCACTTGCACAGTACGTATGAAAAATTATATGTCGCGCGAGATAGAGACTTTGAGGCTTCATCTTGAGCGGTTAAAGCCGAAAAGTCCGTACGAGCGTATTGACGAGTTGAGACAAAGAACGGATGAATTGTTAAAGCGTTGTGAGAATGGGTTTGGAATGACAGTGCTTAGGAATCAGAAAAAATTATCTGAACTTGAGGCAAAGCTTGATGCGCTTTCGCCGCTGAAGGTTATGTCGAGAGGATTTGCGGTTGCATCAGATATGAATAACAGGATCATACGCAGTGAAAAGGAGTTGCGTATTGCAAAGGATTTTCTGCTCAGATTTTCTGACGGAAGTGCCGTATGTAAGGTTATGGATTATGATGAAAAGGAGATGATGTAGGCTTTGAAATTTGAGGAGTCGATAAAGGAGCTTGAAAAGATTGTTGAGGGTCTTGAGAGTGGTGAAAAGAGTCTTGATGAGAGCATAAAACTGTTTGAAAGTGGGATTAAGCTTTCAAAGCAATGTCAGGATATGCTTGATAAAGCGGAAAAAAAGGTGCGAGTCCTTATGGCTGATGGCAGTGAAGAGGATTTTGCGGGGGTAGATGAATGATAAGGGATATAATTGCCGATTATGCAAAAAATGTAGAGAGTGAACTTGATATATTGCTTGGCGGCAAAAATGATTGCTGTCAGAAAAAAATATATGAGTCCATGCGGTATAGCGTTGACGCTGGAGGGAAACGTCTAAGACCTGTTATTATGCTAATGTTTGCGAAAATGTTTGGTTTAGATAGTCGGCATGTTATGCGTTTTGCCTGTGCGCTTGAAATGATACACACATATTCACTGATACACGATGATTTGCCGGCGATGGACAACGATGACCTGCGCCGCGGAAAACCTACTAACCACAAGGTGTTTGGTGAGGCAATGGCGATTCTTGCAGGTGACGGGCTTTTGAATTTTGCAGCAGAAACAGTGCTGGAAAAAGGATATAACCTACCTGCAGAGCGTATTATAGATGCAGCAAGAGAATTGTTTAATGCCTCTGGTGTTAGCGGTATGATAGGCGGACAGGTAATAGATATTGAGAGTGAAGGTAAAAATGTAGGTATAAAAGAACTTGAATTGCTGCACCGCCTCAAAACAGGCGCCCTGATTCGTGCAGCAGGACGGATACCTGCAGTATTGGCGGCAGCAGACCGAGAGCAGCTTTTGGCAGTAACCGGTTACTGTGAAAATCTTGGAATTGCGTTCCAGATACAAGATGACCTTTTAGATGTGTTTGGAGATAGCGCTGAGCTTGGGAAAAATATCGGGAGCGATGAAGCAAACGGGAAAGTGACTTATGTGACAATTTTAGGGCGCGAAGGCGCTGAAAAACTTGTTGATGAATATACAGACAAGGCGATAGCCTGCCTTGAACAATTCGGAAACGGAGCATTAGAACTTACAGAGCTTGCGAGATATTTAACTAAAAGAAGAAACTAAGAGGGGACAATTGGGCAATGGTAGCATTTTTTAGAGAATCGTCGCTATTTACAGCAATAATTTGCTGGTTTATAGCGCAGGTGATAAAAGTAATATCAGTGATAGTAACCGACAAACGTGTGGATTTTGGAAGGTTTATAGGCGCGGGCGGAATGCCAAGCTCACATGCTGCATTTGTGACAGGACTTGCCACGGCAGTTGGTTTAAACTGTGGCTTTTCAAGTGAAGAATTTG
>CALXUL010000094.1 GCA_944391635.1 uncultured Clostridia bacterium
CACATATAACCGATATGAAAGTACATTAAATAATCCGACAGCATTCCATTTGGTTGAAGAAAGGACAAAAGCTACTGATATTTTCGAAGATGAAATAATGCTTTTTGGTATTTCCGAAAATCAATCAAAAATATACGATTTTCTTATTAACAATATGAAGTTAAATCAAGCTGCAGCATGTGGAATATTGGCTAATTTAAAATGTGAAAACGGCACATTTGAACCTAACAGAAGACAGGGTGGCGGTACAGGTTATGGTTCATATAACGATGGAGTGGGCTATGGTTTGTGTCAATGGACTTATTGGACTAGAAAAAAGAACTTAAGAGATTGGTGTAATAAAAATACCGGTAACGGCAGTTGGAGTACTTTAAACGGTCAGTTAATGTTTATGAAATATGAATTAGAAAAATCATATGCAACTGCATTGAAAAAGATAAAATCGGTACCCAATACAAAAGAGGGTGCGTATGACGCTGGATATTATTTTTGCTACCATTATGAAAGGCCAAAATATTATAAAACAAAATACGTGTATGGTGGAAAAACATATTCTTCTGAATCTGCATATAGAGGGATAATGGCTCAAGATAAGTTTTGGACACAATACGGAAAAGATATCAAGCCATCAACACCGAAAATAACGAGTTGCAAAGCGGCAAGCGACACATCGATAAAACTTGAATGGAGCAGTATTTCGGGAGCGGAAAAATACAAAATTGTAAGAACGGAAGTTGACGGAGCCAACAAAAAGACAATCAGCGATGTTAAAGGCACATCATATACCGACAAAGGTTTAAAATCGGGTACTACATACTACTACACCGTTTATGCGGTAAGCGGAAGCAAAACATCTGATGCATCGGATCACTATAAAGTGTATACAAAACCTTCAACACCGAATAAGCCCGAAGTATCACAGGACAGTACATCTCAATTGACAATATCGTGGAATAAAGTCAGCGGTGCTACCGATTATGAAGTAATTTACCATAAAGCCGGGGTAAGCAGTTGGAGTAAATTAGCCGATAATATCAAAGGAACGTCATATGTTCACAAAAATCTTCCGGCCGGTCAGAAATATTACTACCGTGTCATTGCAAAAAGAATAGGAACAAACGGCCCCGAGGGGAAGAAAACACAAACAGTTGTATCCTCCGGTCAATCAGAAACAAAAACGAAATTTACAAAAATAAACCGTCCGAAAAATGTACTAAATGCTGTTAACGATCTTTATGTTGATTTAAGCTGGAGTGCGGTTAAAGGCGACAGTAATTATACATATGTATATGAAGTATGGAGAGACGGAAAAAAGATATCTTCATATTTAACAGGCACATCGTATACGGATAAAACCGCCACTCCCGGTAAAATACATCAATATCAGATAAAAGTATATGAGAAAGGAACCGAATACACATTAAGAACAAGCTGCTTGCCGTTTTATGCAGCGGCAAAAGATACAAAACCCATCAGTATCACTCCTCAAAGCACCACATCAATGAAAATAACTTGGGATAAGCCGATATCCGCACCAGGCGGCACAAAATACCTTGTTAAGAGGAAATTACCAAGTGATTCGGAATATCAAACGATTGCAACCACGGAAAGTACATCATATACGGATACGGGTCTTAAAAAGGGTACCGAATATCAATATTACATTCAAATAAGAGATAAAGATAACAACTATCTGACAAGCACCTATTCAAAAAAAGTAAAGTTGGATATATCTCCGAGCAAAGTGGTATTGAACAAAACAGCATTAACTCTTACCGAAGGAGAAACAGCTAATTTGACAGCAACGATAACACCGAGTAACAGTTTTGATAAATCACTTACTTGGAGTACATCTAATGCTATGATAGCATCTGTAAATTCAAGTGGTGTTGTTACTTCCAAGAAAGCCGGAACTGTTGATATTACAGCAAAAACTTCAAATGGAATTACTGCCAAATGTACAATAACAGTAAAATCTGCCGTATGTTCACATACTTACGGTGATTGGATTGTAGATACCGATGCAACTTGCGAAAACGACGGCAGCAAACACAGAGTATGCAGTAAATGCGGTGAAATCGAGAGAGTCACAGTTTTGGCAACGGGACATTCATATCCTGCAGAAATGCAAATAATTAAAGTTCCCACTTGCAGTGAAGAAGGTGAAAAAGCTTTTGTGTGTGAAGTTTGCGGCAATCAAAAAGACATTACTAACGTTGAAATGACGGAACATTCGTACGGTGATTGGAACCAAGAAGCAATTACAAGCTGTACATCGGAAGGAATTGAAACAAGAACCTGTACTGTTTGTAACGAAACGGAAACCCGCACAACAGACCCCAAAGATCATACATACAAATTGGTTGCAGAAACCGAACCTACATTGGATGGTCCTGGAACACGTACATATATTTGTGAAGTTTGCCGGGATACTTATACCGAAGAATGGGTAAATGTTGTAAGCGAAGGTATTGTCAGTGTTGCGGGTGCGGCACCGGATGTCGGAAAAACGGTAACTATACCGGTAAGCATCATGGAAAATCCCGGAATTGCAGGATTTACATTTAGTGTGAATTATGACAAAAGCGTGCTTACACCAAGAGAGATAACAAGAGGCGATTTAACCGTGGCAGGAAACTTTGTATCAAATCTTGAACAAGGAATACCTGCGTCAGAGTTGGATGAGGTTATAGTGCATTGGAACAATGAATCAAATGTTACAAATGACGGAATCTTATTCAATGTTGTGTTTGATGTAAGCGAAACAGCGGCGGAAGGACAATATGCAATATGGTTGGAGTATGAAAACGGTGATATAACAAATCAGAATCTCGATGATGTTATGCCCACGGTCTTGGCAAATGCAATAACGATAGCGGATGTAATCAGAGGAGATGTAAATCTTGACAGGACAGTGGATCAAAGAGACAGTGTACTTCTTTCCCGATACATTGGCGGATGGAAATTGGATTTCAGCGAAAAGCAAAAACAAGCGGCAAACGTTTACGGTGACTCAAAGATAAACTCCAAAGACGGAGTTCGACTGTCTCAGCTGTTGGTTGGATACGAAGATTTACTTGAAGAAGACCAAGGAGAACAAATATCGTTAATGTCTGCTTCGAATACAGCTGTAACCGTTGAAAGTATGGATGCTGTTGTGGGAGACACAATATATGTACCCGTAAACATATCCGACAACACGGGAATAGCAGGATTTGATTTAAAACTTAATTACGACAGCACATACCTCACCCCCATATCGATAGAAAAAGGTGATGTATTGACAGACGGTGATTTTGCCACAAGTCTTGATGAAGAAACAGGAGAAGCAAACGGGAGCATAATCGTAAGTTGGAATAACGCAAACAATATCAGCGAAGACGGAACACTGTTTATTGTGGAATTTACTGTAAGCGATACCGCAGCAGAAGGTCAAAGTTTTGAAATATCACTTGACGATGAATATGTTCTTTGCGATCAATATCTTAACGATATTAAAACAGTAAATATTCCGGGGGAAATTAGCATCATTAAATATATAGAAGAAGATTTGGGAGAAGGCAGTACTATAGATAACTTTTATTATAACATTTATAATCTTACTATTAAACATAACAATGAAATTGTAAATTCTATACCTGCTAATGGAAATTTTGATTTAAATATTGAAATTCAAAGTCTTAAAGATGAAAAGATAGATTCCGAAATAATCGTAGCTTTATATGATAATAATGATA
>CALXUL010000095.1 GCA_944391635.1 uncultured Clostridia bacterium
CCGTTTGCAAGCAATGTCATATCCAGCCTCGACGAAAGGTCATATATGTACGAAGCTGGTGTGATGCCGGGTGATAAGATTATTGAGATAAACGGGAGAAAAATAAGTTTTTACCGTGATATAGAACTATATAAAAGTGAAATTACATCGTCTGATACGGTTGTTATGAAGGTTAAAAGGGACGGGGTAAAACTTGAGTTTGAATTTCCGCTGAGTAAACTTAGCGGAATCAGGACATACGGAGCTGACGGTTATACCGAAGAGACTTATATGAACGGCGTTTCGGAAACCAAAACCTATAAGTATTCCGAAGATGCTGTGATTGATGAGAGTATTATCGGCAAAACTGAAACAATAGATTCTCTGATGCTTGGTTTTTCTCCAAAGATAGAGGAATTGTCATTTATAAGCGCAGTAAAAGAGGCATACTTTAATACTAAATTTGTTGTACGGCTAGTTTATAAAGCGCTGTTTGATTTGGTTAGCGGAAAAGCAGGAATAGAGCAGGTTTCAGGTCCTGTCGGAATAGTTGACGCAATAAATACGGCGGTAAATTCTGATTACAGTGTGTTGTCGGTGTTGTCACTTGCGGCACTGCTTACAATTAACTTAGGCGTATTTAATCTGCTGCCGCTGCCGGCTCTTGACGGAGGACGCATATTCTTTATGATAATTGAACTGATACGCAGAAAACCAATTCCGGCTGAAAAAGAAGGGCTGGTGCATGCGATTGGATTATTGTTGCTGCTTGCATTTGCGCTGGTAATTTCCGCAAAAGATATTTTTATGCTGTTTAGATAAAAGGGGTAAGTCTAATGAAAAGATGTGTTAATATAGGCGGTGTAGCAGTAGGGGGTAAAAACGATATATCCATACAGTCAATGACAAATACCGATACGCGTGATGTTGAAGCGACTGTTTCTCAAATTTGCCGCCTTGAAGAAGCAGGGTGTGAAATCATACGTGCCGCTGTTATGGATATGGAAGCGGCAGAGGCTTTCTGTAAGATAAAAAAAAGAATAAAAATCCCACTGGTAGCAGACATACATTTTGATTACCGTTTAGCGCTTGAAGTTATAAAGGGCGGAGCGGATAAGATACGGATAAATCCGGGGAATATCGGGTCACAAGACCGGGTAAAAGCGGTTGCGGATGCGTGCTGTGAAAGGGGAATCCCTATTCGTATAGGAGTAAACGGCGGCTCGCTGGAACGCGATATACTTGCAAAATACGGCGCGCCTACGGCAGATGCGCTGGTTGAAAGTGCACTTGGGCATATAAAGATTCTTGAAAACTTGGATTTTCGAGATATTGTTGTGTCTATAAAAACCTCAGATGTGCCGACTATGATTGAGGCATACAGGAAAATTGACAAAATAACCGATATTCCGCTTCATATAGGAGTAACCGAAGCCGGCACTATAAAAAGCGGAATGATAAAATCCGCTGTGGGGCTTGGGGCTTTACTTGCCGAGGGGATAGGCAATACAATGCGTGTATCTCTGACAGCTGACCCGGTTGAAGAAATATATGCAGCAAAAGAGATATTAAAGGTTTTGGGATTGAGAAAAAGTGGTGCAACACTCGTATCCTGCCCAACTTGCGGAAGAACGAGAATTAATTTAATCAGCCTTGCAAAGCAGGTGGAAGAAATGATTTCGGACATAACGATTCCAATTAAGGTTGCAGTTATGGGCTGCGCGGTTAACGGTCCCGGAGAAGCTCGTGAAGCTGATATAGGTATTGCCGGCGGAGATGGTGTAGGGCTTATTTTTAAAAAAGGCGAAATAATTAAAAAGGTGCCGGAAGAGAGGCTTTTGGAGGAATTAAAGACTGAATTATCAAAGCTTCTTGAGGAAAGGAAAGACGTATAAATGAAAAAAATACTTGTAGTAAACGGACCCAATCTGAATATGCTCGGGATTCGAGAACCGGGTGTATATGGCAGGGAAAATTATCAGACGCTTTGTGATATGATAAAGGAAAAAGCAGATGAAATAGGAGCAGAAGTTGCTTTTTTTCAGAGTAACAGCGAAGGTGAGTTGATAGATGCGCTGCAAAGAGCCTATTCAGAATACGACGGGGTAATTATTAACCCGGGAGCATACACTCACTATTCCTATGCACTGCATGACGCAATTAAAGCCATAGGTCTGCCGGTTATTGAAGTTCATATTTCAAATATACACACCCGTGAAGAGTTCAGGCATAAATCGGTAACCGCACCTGCCTGCCGTGGTCAGATTTGCGGTTTAGGGCTTTACGGGTATATTCTTGCATTAGAGGCGCTTATAAATGGATAGGATAGAAAAATTAAGACAAAGGCTTCATACCGATGAGGCAGCGTACATAACGGCATATGCTGATATATTTTATTATTCCGGCTTTACAAGCGGGGACGCGGCGCTTGTTATTTCAAATAATGATACGGTGATAGTATCGGATTCAAGGTATACAGTTCAGGCTGCGCAGCAGGCAAAGGCGTTTAGGTTTTATGATATAAAAAACGGGCTTAAGGGTTTGTTTGAGAATATACCGGAGAAAAGTATATGTTACCAGCAGGAGAGCATAACTGCAGCAGGCTTGGACAGGCTTAAAGAAGCTTTAGGAGAGCGGAATTTTATTCCTGCACAGGAGCGTATAACCGACGCACGGAGGATAAAAGAGCCGGAAGAAATTAAAAAGATAAAGGCTGCGGAAGAACTGGGAGATGCTGCGTTTGACTATATTTTAAAAAATAAATTTGAGGGCAGGACAGAACGTGAGATTGCGTTTGAACTTGAATTTTTTATGAAGAAAAACGGTGCGTCGGCGCTTAGTTTTGAAACAATTGTAGCAAGCGGAATACGTTCTGCGATGCCGCATGGTACTGCAAGTAGTAAAGTAATTGAAAAGGGCGAGCTTGTAACGATGGATTTTGGGTGCGTTCTTGATGGTTACTGTTCAGATATGACAAGAACGGTTGGGGTAGGAAAACTTGACCGAAAGCTTGTAGAAATATATGATACAGTGCTTTTAGCCCAAAAAACAGCGCTTGAGAGGGCTAAGGTTGGTACAGAATTAAAAATGGTGGATTCTGCTGCAAGGGATATTATTGCCGCTGCCGGATACGGGGAATATTTCGGACATGCACTCGGTCATTCGGTAGGTATAGAAATACATGAGAATCCATGCTTTTCGCCGAAAAGCGAAGGCAGGCTTTGTGCCGGAAATGTTATAACGGTAGAACCGGGGATATATGTTCCAGGTCTTGGCGGAGTAAGAATTGAGGATGTAATAGCAGCAAAAGAGCCACAGCCGGAAATATTATCACATAGTCCTAAAGAATTGATAATAGTTTGATTTACATAAAAAATATGCGCCTTTTGGGCGCATATTTTTTATGTTGTTAGGCGTCCAAAAGATGTTTTTGGGCAATTTTTGCTGCGGTTTCTATACATTTTACACAGGGACGTTTTTTATAAAACTCGCTGTTTCGGGGAGTAGGCGTAGAGCCTTTGTCGGCTGGAAGAGAATTGCCAAGAAGTTCTGCGCAGATTATGCTTCCAAATTCATCTGTAAAATCGCTTGCCATATCCTGAACAAGC
>CALXUL010000096.1 GCA_944391635.1 uncultured Clostridia bacterium
CCCCGTGGAAAAGGCATATTTGCAGACAATCAAAGGTTTAGAAAAACAAGCAAAAGCAAACACAAAAAATTGATTTAGGAGATCTTTAGAAAA
This sequence comes from uncultured Clostridia bacterium, assembly GCA_944391635.1. Classification (GTDB taxonomy): domain Bacteria; phylum Bacillota; class Clostridia; order UBA1381; family UBA1381; genus HGM11525. Next base: position 94 of record CALXUL010000096.1, read on the forward strand.
TGAGCATGGAAAAGAAAAGTTGTTTTCCTGTTAAATATCGTGGCGGATTTAGTGATAGGAATGGAATTGATCGTTTGAACACAAATATGCAACTAACCGAATTTGACGAAAGGACACGGACATTTTTTATCAATAAATTGCAGACTGTACTAAATACTGTTAAAGAAGAAACTGAAGGAGATTGGTGTCATGATTTTAATTTAAAGGATCTTGCCGACTTCACTTTTACAGAAATTTACCAAATGGAAGTATCGTATGATACAGGACTTCCCAAAACAGCATCAACTTATGGTGCTAGCAAAATCGACATCTTTTTCAATATTGTGAATGATACAATACGAAACGACTCCTATGATAAAGTATTGACTGTCATTGAAGCAATATTGCAATGGACAAAAGAAAATTTTCAACCTCGTAGATATGCCTGGAGTTATAGCGATAGCCCCGATCAATACTGTCAATATGATGAAATAAAAGAGTTTAATCAAATCTTTGAAAAAGAATTTGTTGGTTATAGATTTATAGGCAATCTTATCACTCCTATCACTGATAATATAGAGATACAGACAATAGAAAATGGATTGGGCTCCGAATTTGGAGGCTGTCGCACACATATTCATAAGGCACTTGCATTTTTATCAGATCGAGAAAATCCTGATTATAAAAATAGTATCAAAGAAAGTATCAGTGCAGTAGAAGCGATTTGTCAAATAATTACTGAAAATCATAAAGCAACATTAGGACAAGCATTAAAATTGTTAGAAGATAAAGGAATTAAATTACACACAGCTCTTAAAAATTCTTTCTCATCATTGTATGGTTATACCTCTGATGAGGGAGGTATTCGTCATGCGGAAGGATTATTTGAAAGCAATGTTACTTTCGAAGAAGCAAAATATATGCTTGTCAGTTGCTGTGCCTTTGTAAATTATCTGATTGCGGAGTACGGAAAAATTAAATGAAAAACAGCGGAATTGAATGGATCGGGGAAATTCCCGATGATTGGGAAGTTGTTTATTTATCTTCCATTTTTAATGAACATAAAAGAAAAAATATAGGCTTAATATGCAAAAATTTACTGTCTTTAAGCTATGGTAAAATTAAAAGAAAAGATATAAATACAACAGATGGTTTATTACCTGAATCCTTTGAAGGGTATAATATAATCGAAAAAGGAGACATTGTATTGCGGCTTACTGATTTGCAAAACGATCAAAAAAGTCTGCGAACAGGCATTGCGCATGAAACAGGTCTTATTACTTCTGCTTATATAACTATTCGTTGTTTGCCTAAAATAGCTTTGCCCGATTATATGCACTATTATTTACATTCTTTTGACACATCAAAGGGATTTTATGGCATGGGAGATGGAGTTCGGCAAGGATTGAATTACGATGGTATTAAAAAAATTTTAATGCTATTGCCGCCTATAAATGAACAGCAAAAAATTACCGATTATTTAGATAAAAAGTGTGCGGCTGTGGATAGGCTGATTGAAAACCAACGGGCGCAGATTGAAAAGTTGAAAGAGTACAAGCAGTCCGTTATTACTGAGGCCGTTACAAAAGGGCTTGACCCTTCCGCCCCTATGAAAGACAGCGGCATCGAATGGCTCGGCAAAATCCCCATGAACTGGAATGTAATGGCGACAAAAAATTTATTTCGCATTATTTCAGGATCCACTCCAAAAAGCGATAATATAGATTTTTGGGATGGAGATATAATTTGGATTACACCATCTGATTTTAGTACGGAAGATGTATTTGTGTATCATGGGAAAAGAAATATATCTTTGCAAGGGTTAAAATCATGCAGTACGGCATTAGTACCAAAAAATAGTATCATTTTTTCAAAAAGAGCCCCGATCGGGTTGGTGGTTATAAACGGGAATGAACTATGTACTAATCAAGGGTGCTTATCTTGCGTTAATATTACAAATCAGAACATTAAATTCTTTTATTATACAATGTCAATATGTACCGAACAGTACGAAATATTAGGTTCAGGTACAACTTTTAAGGAAATATCTGCAAAAGATTTTGCAAATTTCAAATTACCTTGCCCTACAAAGGATGAACAGCGGCAAATTGCCGATTATCTCGATAAAAAGTGCGCGGAGATAGACAAGTTAATTGCTATTAAGCAGCAGAAAATCGAAACATTGACCGAATATAAAAAATCTCTCATATACGAATACGTTACCGGCAAAAAACAGGTGATAAGTTGAAAAAATTATTTGCGCCCTTTATATCTATTGGGGTATTTATCCTTTTTATCTACATATTGTCGTATGTATTGGAACCTGTAACGAATTTTCTTGCCTGGTTTTTTCTGACCAAAAAAGAAGTAGAAAATACTCTAACAACAGGGCAAGCAATCTTAATTGATATTTTTACTCATATCGTTACTTATTGTATTGTTGGAGCCATTTTTAATGCTCTTGGCGCATTTGATAAAAATGGAATGCACTTGCTCTATGTGATTATATCAGAACTGATCTCATTAGGTTTAGCGATACTGATGAGATTTATTATCGATTATTATTGGATAATTTTTATCATTCTTGGAATAATGGTATTAACTGTAATTGGATTCTATTTATACAAAAAGTTCTGAAAAATTAACTGATTATGGATTGTATGCTTGAACGATTAGTAAAGGAAATTGACATCTGCATCCAAAAC
>CALXUL010000097.1 GCA_944391635.1 uncultured Clostridia bacterium
ATATAGGCGAGCTTACAACAATGGTATTGGTACCGCAGATTGTCGATGCAGTTGACCTGCCGGTGGTTGCGGCAGGCGGAATCGCTGACCAAAGAGGAACGGTAGCCGCTTTTGCGCTGGGTGCAGAAGGAATTCAGGTTGGGACGAGATTTATATGTGCCCAAGAGTGTCTTGCACATGAAAATTATAAAAATGCTGTATTAAAGGCAAAAGACAGAGATACCGTAGTAACCGGACGAAGCACAGGCGCGCCGGTTCGTGCACTTAAGAACAAGCTTACAAGAGAGTATGAACGCCTTGAAAAAGAAGGAGCATCTTTTGAAGAAATCGAAGCGCTGGGCGTGGGCGGATTAAGGCGTGCGTTTTTAGATGGCGATATTGAAACTGGCTCCTTGATGGCTGGACAATCGGCGGCTTTGGTTAAGGAAATACAGCCGTGCAGCCAGATAATACGCGAGCTTTTCAGCGGTGTTGATGATATAATATCTAAGATAGGAAAAGAACTTGGCTGAGAAAGGGGTTTGACTGATGGGTAAGTTAGCATTTGTGTTTGCCGGTCAGGGCGCGCAAGCGGTCGGGATGGGCAAAGAACTTTGTGAGAATTTTAAATGTGCTGATGATATTTATGTCCGTGCAGGAGATGCGCTCGGATTTGATGTTAAAAAGATGATATTTGACGGCGATGCAGAAACCCTTATGATTACAGAAAATACACAGCCTACAATCGTAACAATGAGTGCGGCAGCATTGGCTGTTTTAGAAGAAAAGGGCATAAAGCCGGATGTTGTAGCAGGGCTTAGCCTGGGTGAATATACAGCGCATATAGCATCAGGGTCAATAGGCTTTGATGATGCGGTGCGTTTGGTAAGAAAACGCGGCAAGTATATGCAGGAGGAAGTGCCTCAGGGCGTAGGTGCTATGGCGGCAATTATCGCACTTGAGACGTCTGTGGTAGAAGAACTTTGCAAACAGGCATCACAAGTGGGTATATGCGAGCCGGCAAACTATAACTGCCCCGGGCAGATAGTTGTATCGGGTGAAAAGGCTGCTGTTGAAAAATGCTGTGAACTATGCAAGGAAGCTGGGGCAAAGCGCGCTCTGCCTTTGGCAGTATCAGCGCCGTTTCATTGCTCAATGTTAAAAGGCGCAGGCGAAAAGCTTGCAAAAGAACTTGAAAATGTAACAGTTAGCAAAATGAATATTCCGGTAATAACAAATGTTACAGCTGATTATGTGGAAAAGGAAGAGGATATAAAGCCTTATCTTATCCGCCAGGTATATAATCCGGTAAGATGGGAAGACAGTATACGCAGGATGCTTTCTGACGGAGTTGATACATTTGTGGAAGTAGGTCCTGGGAAAACATTGTCCGGGTTTATTAAGAAGATAACAAAAGAAGTTGCGGTATATAATGTTGAAGATATGGCATCGCTTGAAAAGACGCTTGCCGGTCTTGGCAGATAAAACAGGGAGGATATTGATATGCTAAAGGGTAAGACGGCTGTTATAACAGGCTCGGGCAGAGGTATAGGAAAAGCTATTGCAATGAAGCTTGCACAAAACGGTGCTGATATAGTTATAAATGATATACCTTCGTCCGATTATGCTAATGAAACCTGTGAGCAGATAAAGAAACTTGGTGTTCGTGCAATTGTTGTGCCGGGCGATGTAAGGAAAACTGAGGATGTCAAAAATCTGATAGATACTGCGCTTAGTGAGTTTGGGAAGATAGATATATTCGTAAATAACGCAGGCGTAACGCGTGACGGTTTGATGCTCAGAATGAGTGAGGAAGACTGGGATCTTGTAATGGATATCAATTTAAAAGGTGCGTTTAACTGTACAAAAGCAGTTGTAAGACCTATGATGAAACAAAAGAGCGGTGCAATAATTAATATAGCATCGGTAGTAGGTGTAATGGGAAATGCAGGTCAGGCAAATTATTCGGCATCAAAAGCCGGATTAATCGGCTTGACAAAAACTACCGCAAAGGAATTTGCAAAAAAAGGTATACGTGCAAATGCGGTGGCACCAGGGTTTATTTCTTCGGATATGACGGATAAACTTACAGATGATGTTAAAAATAAGTATTTAGATGCAATACCGCTTGCAAAATTTGGCAGTGTTGATGATGTTGCTGATGTAGTTGCATTCTTAGCGAGCGATATGTCGTCATATGTTACCGGTCAGGTAATAAATGTTGACGGCGGGCTTGTTATGTAATAGAAGAGCCGAAAGGCAAAAACGCGAAAGGAGGTGACAACTGTGGAATTTGAAAAGGTAAAGAGCGTTGTTGTAGATCAGCTTGGCGTTGATGAGGCGGACGTTACTATGGAGGCTTCTTTTGTGGATGACCTTGGTGCAGATTCTTTGGATATTGTTGAGTTGATAATGGGACTGGAGACAGAGTTTGATATCGAGATCCCGGATGAGGATGCTGAAAAGATTACAACGGTAGGCGATGCTGTTAATTACATTAAGGAAAGAGTATAAGAACAGGCAAAAAGGCTGTGCGTCGTGGGATACTCTCCGGCGCACGGCTGTTAATCCAAAAGAAATTATCCCCGCAAACCAGGGGTTTTATATAAAAAATAATGCGGAAGGAGAGATCTGCGTATAATGAAAAGGGTAGTTGTGACCGGAGTGGGAGCATTAACTCCGATTGGAAATAACAGTGCTGATTTTTGGCAGGCGGCAAAGTCTGGTAAAAACGGTATTGGTAAGATAACTAAATTTGATACATCAGAGCTTAAATGTCAAATTGCCGGCGAAGTGAAAGACTTTGACGCGTCAGAATTTATAGACAAAAAAGAAATAAAGAGAATGGATCTTTACACACAGTTTACCATGGTAGCCGCAAGCGAGGCATTTGAGAGTTCCGGTATAGATATGGAAAAAGAGGACAAGTGGAGAATTGGTGTGATAACAGGTTCAGGTATTGGCGGTATAGATACGTTTAATGACCAGCATACTACATTTATGGAACGCGGCGCATCAAGGGTAAGTCCGTTTTTTATACCGATGATGATTTCCAACATGGGTGCAGCGCAGGTAGCGATTAAATATGGTCTTCGCGGAGTGAACTATAATGTAGTATCGGCGTGTGCATCAGGTACTCATGCCATTGGTGATGCTTTCAGACAGATACAATACGGAACATGTGATGCAATTATTGCAGGCGGAGCAGAAGCGGCAATTACCCCTATTTCTGTAGCAGGTTTCTGTAATATGAAAGCTTTATCTACAAGAAATGATGACCCTAAGACAGCATCAAGACCGTTTGATGCTGATAGGGATGGTTTTGTTATGGGTGAAGGCGCAGGATTTATAGTATTGGAAGAACTAGAACATGCCCTAAAAAGAGGTGCAAACATAATTTGTGAGATGGTAGGCTATGGTGCAACAGATGATGCATACCATATTACAAGCCCAATCCCCGGCGGTGAGGGCGGAGCTATGGCAATGAAATTTGCATTGGATGATGCTAAAATATCGCCTGACAAGGTTGATTACATTAATGCCCATGGTACATCTACCAAATACAATGACAGTTTTGAAACCTCAGCAATTAAAACGATATTTGGCGAGCATGCAAAGAAAGTTGCAGTAAGCTCTACCAAATCAATGACTGGTCACTTGCTTGGTGCTGCCGGCGGAGTTGAGGCAATTATTTGTGCTATGGCGATTAAGGATGGGTTTATACCGCCAACAATCAACTATCATACGCCTGATCCTGAATGTGATCTTGACGTTGTTCCGAACGAGGGCAGAAGTGCAGAGGTTAATTATGCTATTTCAAACTCACTTGGGTTCGGAGGACATAACGCTACAATAGTATTTAAAAAGTTTGAGGATTAATTTTGCGGGGATTATGTGCTTTTTTGTGCATAATCCTTGCTTGGCTTTTTAAAAAAGGTTAAAACAGCGGGTTTCGCCGTGTGCGGAGTAATGGTTCGTACAGGGCGAAGCAGACTGTTTAAGTAAAAACAGGAGGCAATTATGACTGAAGCGGAGAAAAGAATAGGTCATCAGTTTAAAAATAAAGCGCTTCTTGAACGGGCGCTTACACACAGCTCATACGCAAATGAGTATGGATTGGAAAATAATGAACGCCTGGAATTTTTGGGCGATTCTGTGCTGGGTATGATTACAGGCGAGTATTTATTTGAAAAGCTCCCAAAATCTCATGAGGGAAGTCTTACAAAACTTCGTGCATCTCTTGTATGCGAGCAGTCGCTATTTGAGATAGCCAAGAAGATAGGACTGCCAGATTTTGTGCTGCTTGGAAGAGGAGAACTTCAGGGTGGCGGGAAAATGCGCCCGTCGGTAATATCTGATGCGTTTGAGGCACTTCTTGCGGCAATATATCTTGATTCTGGGTTTGATACAGCAAAAAAATGGCTGCTTGAGCATATGCAGGATGCCTTTGCAGACGCTTTATCAGGTCAGAGAAACCGCGACTATAAAACAGAACTTCAGGAAATCATTCAAAGCGACCATAGGGGACATATATCCTATCGTGTAGCATCTGAGAGCGGACCTGACCATAATAAGTATTTTAATGTTGAAGTTTTGCTTGATAAAAAGGTTATCGGACGCGCAGGCGGACGAAGCAAAAAAGAAGCAGAGCAGAGCGCAGCTAAATCTGCGCTTGAAGACCTATGAGCGCGCAGGATAATGCAGCTAAAAAATGCTGCAATATACCTATATTTGTGCCGCATTATGGGTGTCCGTATGACTGTGTTTTCTGTAACCAGCGGCATATTACGGGCGAGAAAGAAATTGTTGACGCAAAACGCGTGCATAGTATAATAGAAGAGCAGTTATTAACAATTGACCACAAGAAGCGCAGGATAGAGGCGGCATTTTTTGGCGGAAGCTTTACGGCTATTTGCCCAACTGTTCAGGAAGAACTGCTTGAGGCGGCGTATGAATATGTACGTGACGGACGTATTGACGGTATACGTTTATCAACCCGTCCCGATTATATTGATGATGATATAATGAAAAGGCTTGTAAAATACGGAGTTACGGCAGTAGAACTTGGTGTACAATC
>CALXUL010000098.1 GCA_944391635.1 uncultured Clostridia bacterium
GTATTTATGGGTACAATACTTACAGCAACATCGGTTAGTATTACGGTTCAGACTTTGCGTGAATTGGGGCATTTAAAAGGTAAAGTCGGTACTACCATAATGAGTGCGGCAATTATTGATGATGTTATAGGTATAATTGTTCTGACCTTTGTTGTTGGCCTAAAATCGCCCGATTCAAATGTGGGAAAGGTATTACTAAATACGGTATTTTTCTTTGCAATATCAGGTGTTGGAGGATTTGTTGCGTATAAGCTGTTTAAAATCTTTGATTCAAAGTATCCGCACACAAGAAGAATTCCGATTTTAGGTCTTGCCTTATGTCTTATAATGGCGTATGCGGCTGAAACCTATTTTGGTATTGCAGATATTACGGGAGCATATGTTGCTGGGATAATTCTGTGCAGCATACGTGATTCGGAGTACATAGCCGAAAAAATGGATATTAGTTCTTATATGATATTTGGACCGTTGTTCTTTGCAAGTATTGGATTAAAAACAAACATAGATAATTTTAATATGTCAATACTGCTGTTTTCGTTGGCATTTGTTATTGTAGGAATAATAACCAAGATTATTGGCTGCGGCGTTATGGCAAAGATTTGTGGATATAATAACCGTGATAGTCTGAAAGTTGGGGTAGGTATGATGACACGCGGGGAAGTGGCGCTTATTGTTTCCCAGAAAGGTCTTGCAGTGGGTATGATGTCTCCGGTGTATTTTACTTCTGTTATTTTTCTGATAATGATTTCATCGGTAATAAGCCCCATTCTTTTAAAGATATTGTTTTCAAAAGAATAGATAAAAAAAGGAATGTATTCTATCTTTAGAATCATTCCTGTTTTATTTTACGGTTATTTTGGTTTTTAGCCGGTCAAATGTCTTTTCACCTATTCCGCTAACCAATTTGATGTCATATACCGTTTCAAACGGACGGTTAAGTGTGCGGAAAGCAATTATTCTGCCGGCATATGCAGGACCGATGCCATCTAATTGTTGGAGTTCATCTGATGTGGCGGTATTAATGTTTATTGCATCGCTGTCGGTAGTAAAGTTAGTGAAATGTGTTTGGTGAGGTGTATATGATATATCTTCTTTTAAAAATACCAATATAGTTAATATAATTGCGATAATAAGAAGGATTCCGCTATATGTTTTTGGAAGATTCAAATAAATTGCCTCCTTTTTATTTGATTTTATTATAAATATGATATCTAAAGAACTTGACATGGTAAATTTTCTGTGATATAATAATTAAGTGTTCTGCTCGAGTGGCGGAACTGGCAGACGCCCGGGACTTAAAATCCCGTGGGAAGTGATTCCCGTACCGGTTCGACCCCGGTCTCGAGCACCACATTCGGCAAGCTTTGAGCTTGCCGTTTTTCTTTTGCAGCAAAAAAAGAAGAATTTACAGGTCTTGCACTTTGAATAATATATAATAGATAAATTCAGCCTTTGATAAAAATGCGTTCGGTATCAATGGTTTTGCCGCTGGTTTCATCAATTGTAAACAGGACAGCACAAAACTGACCTTTGCCGGTTGCGGGTTCATAGCGTTTGGGGATGCCGGTAATGAATCGGTATATTACGGTATTTTTTTCCATACCTATAACTGAAATATTAGGACCAGTCATTCCAAGATCACTTATATAGCCTGTACCGGATGGGAGAATTTGATTGTCAGCGGTTTGTACATGCGTATGGGTGCCGGCGACAACACTAACGCGTCCGTCAAGATAGTAGCCGAGCGCTGCTTTTTCGCTGGTTGCTTCTGCGTGAAAGTCAACGGCGATTATATCGCATCTGCTTTTTAGGTAAGAAACAGCTTTATCCGCTGCCAAGAACGGGTTTGCAGAATGATTGGGAATATTAACACAGCCCATAAGGTTTATTACACCTATGTGTACTCCGCTTTTTGATTTTATAATCATAGTTCCGGATCCCGGTACATTGCCTTCAAAATTGTATGGTCTGATAATGTTGTCATTGTATTTTAGTATGCTCTGTATATCCGGGCAATCCCAGACGTGATTGCCGAGAGTAAAGCCATCAATTCCTGTGCGGCATAATTCATCAAACACGGATTTAGTAACGCCTCTGCCGTGAGCAGCATTTTCTGCATTTGCAATAACTGCATCAGCACCAAAAAAACCGCATTCAGCCTGTTCAAAAAGCATATCCCGTCCTACTCTACCAAATACATCGCCTATCATTAGTAGTTTCATTTTATCGTCCTTCTATTTAAATATTATTAAAGCGGATTCATAATAGAATCCGCTTTTTATAGTCTTATTTTGCGTAATCTACCGCTCTTGTTTCTCTGATTAGGCTTACCTTTATTTGTCCGGGATATTCAAGCTCAGATTCTATTTTCTTCGCAATATCCTTAGCAACAAGTATCATACCCTGATCATTAACAATATCAGGCTTAATCATAACACGGATTTCGCGGCCAGCCTGTATAGCGTAAGATTTGTCAACGCCGTCAAAATTGTTTGCAATTTCTTCAAGTTTCTGAAGACGTTTTATATAGGTTTCAAGATTTTCACGTCTTGCTCCTGGACGGGCTGCTGAGATTGCATCAGCCGCCTGGACAAGCTGTGCGACAAGCGTTTCTGCTTCAACATCTCCATGATGAGCGAGTATAGCGTGAACAACATCTTTGTTTTCTTTGTATTTTTTAGCAATATCAGCGCCAATAGTAACATGTGAGCCTTCGATTTCATGGTCGGCAGCTTTGCCTATATCATGAAGAAGACCAGCGCGCTTTGCAAGAGTAATGTCACAGCCGAGTTCGCCTGCCATAACGCCTGCAAGATGTGATACTTCGATAGAATGTTTTAATACATTCTGACCGTAACTGGTTCTAAATTTAAGTTTTCCGAGAAGTTTAATAATTTCCGGATGAAGTCCATGCACGCCTGTTTCAAATGTAGCTGCTTCACCTTCTTGTTTAATAGCTGCCTCAACTTCGCGGCGGGATTTATCAACAGTTTCCTCAATGCGAGCGGGATGTATACGTCCATCTACAATAAGTTTTTCAAGTGCAACCCTTGCAATTTCGCGGCGGATGGGGTCAAAGCTTGAGAGAATGACCGCTTCCGGAGTGTCATCAATTATAAGGTCAACACCTGTTAGGGTTTCGAGGGTACGGATATTCCGTCCTTCACGCCCTATTATTCTGCCCTTCATTTCATCTGACGGCAGATTTACAACAGATACCGTAGTTTCCGCAACATGATCTGCTGCAACTTTTTGAATGGAAGAAGCAACAATATTCTTTGCATTCTTTTCGGCATCTTCTTTAGCCTGCTGCTCTATTTCTTTAACCATAATTGCCGCTTCAAGACGTGTCTGGCTTTCAATATCTTTAAGAAGCATGTCCTTAGCTTCCTGTGCAGTGAAACCAGATATACGTTCTAATTCGGCTAATTGTTTTTCCTTAACCTCATCAATTTCGCTTTCTCTTTTTTCAAGTTCGCGCATCTTGTGGTTAAGAGCCTGATCCTTCTTTTCCAATGCCTCGGTCTTGCGGTCGAGGTTCTCTTCTTTCTGATTTACTCTTTTTTCCTGCTGTGAAATTTCTCGTCTTCGGTCTTTGATTTCAGCATCAGCAGCAGCACGCAGTTTTTGGTTTTCTTCTTTTGCTTCCAGCAATAATTCACGCTGTTTAGATTTCGCATTTTTTTCAGCATCTGAAATAATGGCTTTAGCATGTTCTTCAGCCGAGCCTATTTCGGCTTCGGCGATTTTTTTTCTGTAAGAAATACCTGCAAAAAACGAAACAATATTAAGAAGCAAGAAAACAACTGCTGCAACTATTAAAATTGGTATTAAAAAATCTATTTTGGTCACCCCCGTATGAGTTTTAAGAGTATCATTCGGGCGATGCCGGCTATTAAATTTTATGTATATTACATAAGCGGAAGTCCGCATAATTTTCCATAAACTATAATAATCCGTCATTCCCGAAATTATTAGTTTAAAGAAATAATAAGCACAATATATATTTTATACTATTTATGGCTTACTGTCAAGAAATATTTTGTCAAAATAAGCAAAAGATGAGCGTATTTTAAAATATCAGCAAAATTTAAGTATATGATCTACAAAAATGGAAAAAATTCGTCAAAATATACAAAGAAATATCATATATTTATATCAAAACAGTATTTACTGCATAAAAATAATATGATATAATAAATTTATAGATTTGTTGATGATTTCTTAAGGAGGGGACGGGATGTCCGATTATCAATATGGACTGGGAGAGTTTCCGGTTTATCTTTTTAATGAAGGGACTAACTATAAGGCATATGAAGTCTTAGGAGTGCATAAATATAAAAATGGGTACCGTTTTGCTGTATGGGCGCCGAATGCTAAAAAAGTATCAGTTGCCTGCGGACACAATGATTGGACTGGCGAGAATATGCAGCTTATGCGCGCGGGGACGTCAGGCGTATGGTACGGATGGTTTGATTGTTTTAAGGAGGGTGACATATATAAGTACGCTGTTGAGGCTAAAGACGGCAGGGTCACATTAAAAGCTGATCCGTTTGCGTTTGAATGTGAGTTAAGACCGAATACTGCGAGTGTTGTGCGTGATATCCCGGGCTATAAATGGACTGATGCAAAATGGATAAAAATGCGTGAAAAGACTGCTCCGTATGATAAACCAATGCTTATATATGAGGTTCATGCTGGGAGCTGGCGAAAGCATTCTGATAACAGTTTTTATACTTATCGTGAGCTTGCGGATGAGTTAATACCATATGTCAAGCAGATGGGATACACACATATAGAATTGATGCCGCTTACGGAATTTCCGTTTGATGGGTCATGGGGGTATCAGGTAAGCGGGTATTTTGCGGCTACAAAGCGCTATGGCAGCCCGGAGGACTTGATGTATTTTATTGATACTGCTCATAAAAATGGGATATATGTGATTATGGACTGGGTTCCTGCGCATTTTCCGCGTGACGGGTATGGGCTTTATATGTTTGACGGCGGTGCGACTTATGAATATGCTGACCCGAGAATGGGAGAACATAAAGATTGGGGTACGATGGTATTTGATTATGCAAAAGGCGAGGTAGTATCCTTTTTAATGTCATCGGCATATTTTTGGGTGCAGATTTATCATATTGACGGGCTGCGGGTTGATGCGGTTTCTTCAATGCTGTACCGGGATTACAGCCGCCGTGACGGGGAATGGACTGCTAATATTTATGGTGGGAATCACAATCTTGAAGCAATAGAGTTTTTGCAGAACCTTAATAAGACGATGTTCTCGAATTTTCCCAATATACTTATGATAGCAGAGGAATCTACTGCTTGGGGGATGGTTACAGGGCCGGTTGATAAAGGAGGACTTGGATTTAATTATAAATGGAATATGGGCTGGATGAATGACACATTAAGGTATATGTCTATGGATCCATATTTCAGAAATCCCAACCATAATCTTTTGACATTTCTGATGTTCTACGCATACAGCGAAAATTATATCCTGCCGCTTTCGCATGATGAGGTTGTGCATGGGAAACGTTCGCTTGTGGACAAGATGTATGGGAGTTATGAAGAAAAATTCGCGTCATACAGGGCGCTTCTGGCATATTATTTGTCATTGCCGGGTAAAAAGCTTATGTTTATGGGCGGAGAGATTGCTCAGTTTATTGAATGGAGATATGATGAGGGGCTGGAATGGAAGCTTCTCGATATTGATATGCATAGGAAATTTCACCGTTATGCCGCAGAAATTAACAGGTTTTATCTGGATAATAAACCATTCTGGCAGATTGATGACAGCTGGGACGGATTTAGCTGGATAAATGATCAGGACGCGGCAAATTCGGTTTTATCATATATGCGAAAAGGAAAGAGAAGGGGCGATGAAGTAATAGTATGTGTTAACTTTACGCCTGTGACACGCCGCAGGTATCGTATTGGTGTACCGAGGAGCGGAGAATATGAGATTGTGATGAATTCGTCAGATAAAAAATACGGCGGAGATATTGCTTCTCGTAGAAGAGTGTATAAAGCAAAAAAGAATGCGGTACTTGAAATGCCGTATTCAATAGAGCTGACATTGCCTGGGTTGACTGCGCTTTATATACGAAAAGTAACTGATAAAAAAAGATAAATACTCCTTGAAGGGGAGCATAAAAGTAAGGAGAGGAAACGAATGATTTCAAAAGAGTGTGTAGCAATGATTCTTGCCGGAGGACAAGGCAGCAGGCTTGGCGCGTTAACTAAAAAAGTAGCAAAGCCAGCAGTGCCATTTGGCGGAAAATACAGAATAATTGATTTTCCACTGTCAAACTGTGTCCATTCAGGTATAGATACGGTAGGAGTTCTGACGCAGTATCAGCCGTTAGAACTTAATACTTATATAGGTAACGGAAATCCTTGGGATTTAGACAGAAACCATGGCGGAGTATATGTACTGCCCCCTTATCAAAGCGCAAAGGCAGGAGAATGGTATAAAGGTACGGCAAATGCCATTTATCAGAATCTTGGTTTTCTTGAGGGTTTTAATCCTAAGAATGTACTTATTTTGTCAGGTGACCACATTTATAAGATGCATTACGGCGATATGCTTGAAGCACATCAAAAATCGGGTGCGGCGATAACTATTGCAGTTATGCCAGTGCCCTGGGAAGAAGCGAGCAGGTTTGGCATAATGAATGTTGACGCAAACGGAATGATTGTGGAATTTGAAGAAAAACCCAAGGAACCTAAAAGTAATCTTGCATCAATGGGTATATATATATTTGATTATAAAGTGCTTAAAAAATATCTTACTGATGATGAAAGGGATCCTAATTCATCAAATGATTTCGGGAAGAATATTATTCCTACAATGCTTGCAAATAAAGAAAAGATGCTAAGTTATACTTTTGAAGGATATTGGAAGGATGTTGGAACGATTCAGAGTCTTTGGGAGGCGAATATGGATTTGATAGATTCGCCGCCTAAGTTTTCGCTTACAGATCGTAGATGGACAATATATTCAAGAAATCTTGCGCTTGCGCCGCATTATGTAGGCACAAATGCAAAGATAACAAGATCTACCATTACAGAAGGCTGCTCTATTTACGGAAATGTAAATCATTCTGTTATATTTGGTGGTGTAACAATAGGTGAAGGCAGCGAAATAAATGATTCGGTAATTTTGCCGGGGACGGTTATAGGTAAAAACGTTAAAATCGAAAAATCTATAATAGGTACTGGTGCAAGAATAGGTGATAATGTCCAGATTGGTAAAATTGTATCGGCGGATAATAAATATGAGTCGCCGATGTGTACGCACGGAATAGTATTAATTGAGGGTGGAGCCTCAATAGACGAGAATGAAGTGATTTCAAAGGGCTCTATGGTTGAAGCGGGGCTGCAATAGTAAAAGAGAAAACTTGCATTTTTAACTTGCAGAGAAAGGATTGAAGGAAAATGAGAGATACAATGGGAATAATAATCGCGGGTGAAGAAAAAATCCCGCCGATTACCGATATACGCTCTATTGCGGCGCTTCCGATTGCAGGAAGATACAGGATTATAGATTTTGTGTTGTCAAATATGGCGAATGCGGGGATAATTAACATTGGTGTTGCAACTGAATCAAAATATTCGTCGCTTATGGACCATATAAAATCAGGTAATCCTTGGGACTTGGATAGAAAGAATCAGGGACTTAATATTCTGCCGCCTAACCTTGAACATTTATCTACCGGAGTCATAAAGGGTAACATTGATATGCTTGCAGGAATAAAAGAATATATAAGACGCTCACATCAGACATATGTAATTTTATCGCTTGGTGCATGTCTTTATAATATTGACTTTAAGAAGGTAATGCAGGCACATCTTGACACTCAAGCTGATATTACGGCGTTATATAAGGATTTTAGCGGTTTAGAGGAACGCGAACTCTCAAGATTTACATTATTTGATATTAACGAAAATCATATGATTTGTGATGTAGAGGTTCAGCCGTACTACCCCAAAACAGCTAATGCAAGTATGGGTGTATATATCATGGAAAAAATGCTTTTGGAAAGCATTATAGATGAGTGTTCAGCACGAGGCGACCATGATTTTGTGAAGGACGCTATTGCGAAAAAGATAAATGGACTTAGAGTTTTTGCGTATGAACATAAAGGATATGCAGATATGATAGACTCAATGAAATCATATTACAGAAATAATATGCTGTTTTTGAATGAAGATATAAGAAGAGATTTGTTTAATCCTATGTCGCCGATATATACTAAGACAAAAGACCAGACGCCAACAAGATATGGTGCTGATGCAAGCGTAGCAAATTGTTTTATATCTGATGGATGTGTTATAGAAGGGAAAATAGAAAATTGTATTTTGTCACGTGGAGTAAAAATTGCAAAAAATGCAGTAATTAGAAATTCCATAATAATGCAGGATTCGGTGATTGAGGAAGATGTTGAGCTTGACCATGTAGTATTTGATAAAGAAGTTTACATTACAAAGGGAAGAAAGCTGATTGGTCAGGAAAGTTATCCATTGGCGATAGCAAAGGGGACAAAGATATAATTTAAAAAACGGATGTGAAATTTTCGCATCCGTTTTATGATTATGTGCGTTAATGATGATTAAATTGATCATTAAAGGTTTTTATATTAAACAAAGCCGCAGATACTTGATCCGCGGCTTTTTGGCATTATTATTTATTTTTCAAAAAGCTTGGAACATTAATGTTGTCAATACCGTTATTTAATGTTCTTGAAAAGATTGAATTATCGTCATTAGAGCTCGAAGAACCAAATGTAGGTATACGACGTTCAGGTTCAGAAGCATTTCCGCCAACAGCAAAAGGTGTGTTGGATTTTATGCCGCGCTTGCTTGCGGCGTTAAGTCCGGTAGCAACAAGTGTAACCTTAATTTCATCACGAAGGCTGTCATCGGTTGCTGTTCCAATAATAATTTGAGCATCTTCTGAAACCATTTCACTAACAATAGCGGAAGCCTCACTCATCTCAATAAGCGAGAATTCAGGACCGCCGGTTACATTAAGGAGGATACCCTTTGCACCGGTAATGCTTGTTTCAAGCAGCGGAGATTCAATAGCCTGACGAACAGCGTCTGATGCGGCATTTTCGCCTTTTCCGTAACCAATACCCATATGAGCAACGCCGGAATCTCTCATAACTGTACATACATCAGCAAAGTCACAGCTAATAAGACCGTCCTGAGCGATTATTTCAATTATACCTTCTACGCCCTGACGGAGAACTTCGTCAGCAAGCTTAAAGGATTCATTTATGTTCACTTTTTTGTCAGCTACTTTAAGCACAAGGTCGTTGGGAATGGTAACAATTGAGTCAACATTGGCGGCAAGTTCTTCTATGCCGGCAATAGCCTTTTGCATTCTTGTTTTACCCTCAAAGAAGAAAGGCTTAGTAACTACTGCAACGGTAAGTATTCCCATTTCTTTTGCCATTTTAGCAATCACAGGAGCTGCGCCGGTGCCCGTGCCGCCGCCCATTCCTGCGGTAACAAACACCATTTCAGTATCTTTCAAAACTTCACGAATTTGATCTTCATTTTCTTCTGCGGCTTTTTTACCTACTTCAGGTTTTGCGCCTGCGCCGAGTCCGTTTGTAAGCTTAATTCCAATCTGGAGTACAGTAGGGGCTTTAACGTGCTTTAACTGCTGTGAGTCGGTATTTACGCATATAAATTCAGCATTTCTCACGCCGGCTTCTATCATTCTGTCTACGGCGTTATTACCGCCGCCGCCTACTCCAATTACTTTTATTCTCGCTCCATCGGTTGGCTGAACCGAATCCAAATCGAGTTCTATATTGCTCATTTGTACATCCTCCTTGATTACTGCTTATACATAATAACATTGTACTATGTTTTTCGAATTTATTCAATAGTTATTTAAAATTTTGTCGCAAAATTTAATTATTTTTTGTATTTTACTTAAAAAAACACAATATAATTTGTATATACTGTCAAATTATGGACGGTACCTGGCATAACCGGTCTGTGTTAAATCAATTGTACCGCGCGAATTTTCGGTAAGTCTGTTAGATGTAATTGCTTCACGGAACAGGCTGAGCTTATGTGAAAGATCTGATGTAGAACCGCAAATACCGTCAATACGGTTTTGGTAATTAAAAGTGAGATTATCCATATCTTCAAAATTAATTACCGTAACTCCATCCATTAGTCCTGATTTTCTGAACGTTGCCAATACATCAAGTACCGATTTCAATTTACCGTTATCATCGAGTGAAATTATTTCTCCTGCATTTGATGATGTAAGCTTTAACCCGGCAAGTTCCATAAGCTCGGGCTTTTGGTCGGTAACCTCAAGGATTTTCCCGTTAACATTGACTATAACGAATGTTTTATTATGAATTATATAAGCAATCGGCTCACATTCAACAATTTCAATAATTATTGACGGTGGTATAAGTTTACGTTTGACCGTTACTGTTTCTGCGTATGGGAAAGAAAGAATGGCATCCTCGATTTTATTTGTGCGTGTAAGCAGCAGATTTTCGCCTACTACCATACCAAGACTTTGTTCGATCTGGGCAGTATCAATTTTAGAGTTACCGGTTATACTTACGTTTCGGATATTTAATATCGGTGTGAAAAATAGTATAATGCATAAAAGGATTACACCGAGCAGACCAAATGAAATAAAGCGCCGAATAAGCTGTGCCCGGCGTCTTTTTTTCTGACGGCGGGAATGGCGTTTCTCGAAGGATTCATCCCTTATTGCATTGCGCACTATTATCACTCCCTTCTTGTTATACTGGCTCCGCAGAGCGAAAGATATTTTTCTATGTGTTCATAACCACGGTCAATATATTTAATATTGTCAATTATGCTCCTGCCTTCAGCCGCAAGAGCGGCAACTACGAGAGCTGCTCCGCCTCTTAGCTCTTTTGCCTCAACATGTGCGCCGCAAAGTCGGTCTTTTCCGATTACTACCGCGCATCTGCCGTCAACACGTATATCCGCGCCCATACGGATAAGTTCATCAACATGCTGATATCTGTTTTCAAAAATATTTTCCACAAATACGCTGGTGCCCTCCGAAATAGCCGTAAGCGCCATAAAAGGCGATTGTATATCGGTAGGAAAGCCAGGATATGGCATTGTTTTAATACAGGGCGGAGCTATGGTTCTCTTATCGGCGCATAGTGCAATCCGGTTTTTTTCGCGCCAGACTTTGCAGCCCATATCTGATAAAAGATTTAAAACAGCACTCATATGAGAGCTGTCCGCCCCGTTTAATACTATTTGACCGCGTGTTGCCGCGGCGCAAACAAGGTATGTCCCTGCAACGATACGGTCGGGCATAATGTTATGTTCAATTCCATATAACCGGGATACGCCCTCTATTTTAATAACACTGCCTCCGCCTCCGGAAATTTTCGCTCCCATGCGGTTTAAGAAATTCTGCAAATCAACTATTTCCGGCTCGCGTGCGGCGTTTTCGAGAGTGGTTATACCGTCCGCCATACAGGCAGCAAGCATAACGTTTTCAGTTGCACCGACGCTTGGAAAGTCGAGATGTATTTCTGCGCCGATAAGTTTATCTGCTTTGCAGTGTATGTATCCGTGTGATTCGGTGATATCTATCCCGAGCGAACGCAGAGCCTTCAGATGAAGGTCAATTGGTCTTTGCCCTATTTCGCATCCTCCGGGCATACTCACACAGGCTTCACGGCACCGTGCTATTATCGCGCCAAGAAAAATAATTGATGAACGCATTTTTCGCATTAGGGAATCCGGAATAGTACAATTATCAATGTTTGACGAGTCAACCTCAAGTATACTGCCTCGGCGCATAACCGAGCAGCCAAGGTTTTCTAATACCTCAACTGTGCTTGACACATCAGATAAATCCGGACAATTATATACAACATTTCTGCCGCCGCTTAGCACTGTGGCGGCAAGTATAGGAAGGACGGCGTTTTTTGCCCCCTGCACGGTGATTTCGCCGTCAAGGCGTTTGCCGCCCTCAATCAGCAAGCTGCTCAAAGCTAAGAACACCTCCTATTTATTTGCTGAATATACAGCACAAAACTCATATTATATAATATGAGCTTAAAATAAAAGTGTTCCGCCAGGTAATTATTATACCAGATTAATTGTTTAAAATCAACATTTTTCATATGTTTGTAACCTAAGAGTAAAACAAATAAAAGAATTATAAATAAAATATGTTTTAAACAGGATATTTATCAGGCAGACATATTTTCTAAACTTAGCAATAATACATAAAAGTGTATAATATTGCAAAAAAAACTGTACGGCGCAATATGAGTGCCGTACAGTTTTTGATAATTTAATAACTTATCTATTCAACAGATTCTATTAAAGCATAATTTCCATCACGACGTTCATAGACTACATTCATTTCGTCGGTATCGACATTTTTAAATACGAAAAAGTTATGACCTAAAAGCCGCATTTGAAGAACAGCTTCTTCTGGAGTCATTGGTTTTACCTGAAAACGCTTTGTTTTAACAATCCTATACTCGCTTGTGTCCTCGCCGCCGAGGTAATCATCTCCGCTTAGCAGATGATTATCGTTTAGAGCTTCGCGTTTAATTTTTTTAGCAAGCCTTGTTTTGTTTTTTCTAATTTGGCGTTCTATAAGATCAACTATTTCATCAATTGCAGTTTTTGCATCAACTTCGGTAACCTCGGCGCGGTAAATCATACCGCCGGCATAGATTGAAGCTTCAACATATTCTCTGTCTTTGACGGTGCCTACCACAATTCGAGCCTCCGGTTCATCCTTGAAAAATTTATCAAGTTTACTGAGTTTTGACTGAATATAGTTGTTTACGCCGTCCTTTAAGGTGATTTTCCTTGTGATAATGTTGAACTTCATAAGCTCATCTCCTTTGCGTGTTAATACCGAGAGTTTACTCTCATGATATATTTACCCATATTTTACTGCGGTTAAACATTTTTTCTTGCAAAACGAGGAATAATTTAGTATAATTAGCATATTGGAGATGTAATGGAAAAATGTTTTCTAACATGTATTTGGAGGTTTAAAATGGTACAGATTATTGCAGTAAGCGTGGTTTTTGTGCTATGTGCATTACTAATTTACCCTAATTATATAAAACCCGGAGTAGGAACAACAAAAGGCAATGCACCTATTGATTGGGTTATTTTTCTTGCAATTCTCTTTGCAGGTGTAGTGACGAGGTATATTGCCACAGGATTTTATGATGGTTTCCCTAATGATATGGCATGTTTTGACTCTTGGTCGGAAAATATGTTTAAAAACGGCGCTGGTGCATTTTATGAAAGCTCATCTTTTTCGGATTATCCGCCTGGATATATGTATGTTCTGTGGGTGCTTGGCGCTATAAAATCAGTTGTAGATTTGCCGAGGGAAAGCTATTATGTATTACTTAAGACACCGGCTATTATATGCGATATTGTAATTGCGGTGATGCTGTACCGTTTTGCGGTAAAATATATGTCAAATAAGGCAGCGGCAGCTCTTGGAGCGTTTTGGATATTCAATCCTGCCGTAGTTTTGAACTCCTCGTTATGGGGGCAGGTAGACTCTTTTTATACGCTTTTTGTTTTTGTATGTATTTTGCTGGTTTTCAAAAAGAAGCTTATCCCTGCGTTTTTTGTGTTTGCGGCAGCGGTAATGATAAAGCCTCAGTCACTTTTTTACACGCCTATTCTTATATTTGCAATTATTGATGAATCAATATATCCTGTCTTCGAGCCTAAAAAGCTTTTGAAGTATATTGCAGGCGGAGTTGGGGCGATATTGTTTATGCTTATGATTGCGCTGCCGTTTGGGCTTGATAATGTTTTTGAACAGTACGTAAAGACATTGTCATCATATCCGTACTTTACAGTAAATGCTTATAATTTGTGGGCGG
>CALXUL010000099.1 GCA_944391635.1 uncultured Clostridia bacterium
GGAAATACTTGACAGTGCAGTCGCTGATATTACAACAATAGACGCTAAAACAAACGAGCTTATTGACAGAGGTGCAGACTGTTTTGTAAATCTGCTTGACAATACAGTTGTAGGCAAGCTGGAGACAAATATTCTACCAATAACCAATGAAAAGAAAATACCTGTTTTCGGTTCGGAAATTGAACAGGTCAAAGTCGGCTGTGCCGCAAGCGCATCTATAGAATATATCAATGTAGGAAAATCCGCAGGAAAATCTGCAGCCGAAATACTTGAAGGAAAAAAGGCATCTGAAATACCTGTTTCACGCATAACAGAGCCGAATAATTATTATAATTCAGAGGTTTGCTCAATGTTGAATCTCACTATCCCTGCAGATATTTCTATGACTGATGTTGCCGAATAATTAAGAGGAAAGTGTATTATGCTGTTTTTTTCAACGACAATTGACGGCCTGCAAATGGGACTGTGTTTTGCAGTTTTAGCATTGGGAGTATATATCTCATATTCCATTCTGGATTTTCCTGATCTTTCAGTAGACGGAACATTTCCGCTTGGAGGAGTATTTTGCACAATACTCATGCTGCATTTATCTATTCCTGCATTGCCTGCGATAATTTTAAGCTTTTTGTCCGGATTTGCAGCAGGAGCTTTGACCGGGATGCTTCATGTAAAATTCAATATATCAAAGCTGCTCTCAGGAATAATTGTAATGACAGCGCTGCTGTCTGTAACGCTTGCATTGACCAAACTGCTTACTAAAAACGGTCAGACTACATCAATTTTTTCTTTTCGAAGCGAATCTATTGAAGGTCTGTTCGGATCCGAATTTTTCACTGCATTTGGGACTGCATCAAAGGATTATATAGTAATTGCTGTATTAGTTGTCATCGTTATTGCGGTTAAGATAATTATTGATATTTTTCTGAAGACGAAATTGGGATATATGCTGAAAGCTACAGGCAGTAATGAAAAGCTTGTTATATCATTAGGCAAAAATTCCGGCAACTACAAAATACTCGGTCTTGCACTTGCCAACGGGTTTGTTTCTGTGTCAGGCGCATTGTATGCAAATATGTATATGCAGTATGACAACACATGCGGCAGCGGCAAAGTTGTAATGGCTTTGGCATCTGTTATAATAGGCGTTACGGTTTTTTCAGGTATTCGTTTTATTAAGGATACTACTGCTGTTATTATAGGCGCCGTTATTTACTCTTTATGTTTGAACTATCTTGTTCTGGTTGATACAGGCGGAATATATCTTAAACTGTTGAATGCCGTCTTGTTTGCAGTAATACTGATATTTAATGACAGAATAAGCAGTATTGTTGCAAGTAAAAACAGGCTTGCCTCGAGGAGTGCAAAAAATGATTGAGCTTAAAAACATAGTGAAAATATTCAATGCTGCCACAGTAAATGAGACTCAGCTTTTTAAAAACTTTTCTTTATCTGTTAAAAAAGGTGAGTTTTTATCAGTTGTCGGCTCTAACGGCTCAGGAAAAACAACTCTTTTGAATATAATCAGTGGTTCTCTTCCGATAAACGGCGGAGAGGTACTGCTCGAAGGGGAAAATATTACAAAATTGCCTGAGTATGTACGAGCCAGGAGAATAGGACGCGTATTTCAAGATCCGTCTGTCGGGACTGTTCCTAATATGACTATAACCGAAAACCTGTCATTGGCATTAAATAAAGGCAAACCGTATATGCTCAAATTTGCAATAAACAGAAGAAAAAAATATCAATTAAAAGAACTTGTGTTGCAGCTTGGATTAGGACTTGAGGATAAAATGGATGTACCTGTCGGACTTTTATCAGGCGGACAGCGCCAAGCGTTATCACTTATAATGAGTACATTAACGCCCGTTGATCTTCTGCTTCTGGACGAACATACCGCGGCGCTTGATCCGAGAACTGCTGAAACTATAATGAAACTAACCGATGAAATCGTCAGAAAAAAAGGACTTACGGTTATAATGGTTACACATAACTTAAGATATGCCGTTGAATATGGAAGCCGGCTTATAATGATGGATAAAGGGAATATTGTTATTGATAAGTCAGGCGAGGATAAAACAAACACTTCAGTAGAAGATGTGTTACGTGTATTCAATGAAATAAGCATCGAATGCGGCAATTAATAAACACGCCCCTCATTATGGGGCGTGTTTTGCTTTTTTTGTTTTTGACGCATAATATATTATTATCAGCATAACAGGCAGTGTTAGAAATAAAAGCTTATATACGGCAAATGCAATCAGATATGCAAAACAGCATTGATAGCATACAATAAGAGTGCCATATCTGAAACTGTTGATTTCACGGTAAATTGTCGCCACAGCCGCAATACATGGTACACAAAGCACATTGAAAACCATAAATGAAAAAGCGGAATTTGCATTTAAGATTTCCTGTATTACAGCACTTAATTCATGACCTTTAAAAAGAATACTGAGCGTACTCACCGTGTTTTCTTTAGCAATTATCCCGGAAATAGCGGACACTGTAAATCTCCAGTCGCCCCAACCAAGAGGCTTAAAAACAGGTGCAATATGCTTTCCGATTTGTGCCAGTATGCTGTTATCAATTTCACATTTTACCAGTACATTATTTGAAATACCGTAATTTGAAAGCAGCCATATCAGTATTGACGCCAGAACAATAACTGTACCGGCTCTTGTAAGAAAAGATATCACTTTCTGCCTAACATCTCTAAGTACTGCTGATAATTTAGGAAGATGATAGGAAGGCATTTCCATTATAAAAGGAGATGTTGATGCGGATAGATATTTGAAATTTTTAAATATTAGAGCGGTCAAAATTATTGAAAGTATGCTAATAATGTATATGCTCACCGCAGCCAGCATTCTGTGCTTAAAAAATGTGGAACATATTAGTGATATAAGCGGAAGTTTAGCACTGCAAGGCATAAATGTAGTTGTTGCGATGGTTATTAGTTTGTTCCGTCCGCTTTCGATAGTGCGTGAAGCCATGACACCCGGCACACCACAGCCGGTGCCGACTATAATGGGAATAAAGGATTTTCCTGTAAGACCGAAACGGCTGAATAATCTGTCGGTTATAAATGCTATT
>CALXUL010000100.1 GCA_944391635.1 uncultured Clostridia bacterium
TTCTGTTTTCCCATTTACCGTTTATTTTTCCGTTATCCGACCGGCTAACCGCCTGGACATATCCATTCTTTCCGAAACTTGACCATAGCATTATGAGACTGCCGTTTTTAAGCCTCATAAGAAACGGACCGTCAGTGACATAATTTTTCCCGTCCTCACTGACGCTTACTGCCCAATCCGCCTCGGATGCACGAAATAACACAAACGGCTCAGAATCTCTGCCGGATAAATCCTCTTTAAGGCGCACCGCGCATACTTCACCATCGCTAACCTGCGTCCATTCATGGCAAAACACCATATACGGCACACCGTCTTCAATATAAAGCGTACCGTCAAGACACTCCCAATCTTCCGGCGTTACACCGTCAGCATATACCTTAAACATCCCATCCGGGCTGTCTGAGCGTAGGATAACGGTAGCACGATGCCTGTTTTCTGCCTTAAAGCTTGCAAACATATAAAATGCACCGTTATAGCTGTAAACCTCCGGAGCCCAGAAATTTTTCCTGCCCCAAAAACTTTCTTCTCTTTCAAATATTGTTTTGGGTCCGCTCCAGTTTTCCAAATCCTCCGAAATATATACGTCAAACCCAAACGCCTCATCATTCCAGCATTCATTGCCGCGCGTCCCGTACATATAATATTTGCCGCCATACACCAGGACATACGGGTCACGGATATTTATTTCATTTAATTTCATAAAACCGCTCCCCGCTATGTCAGATTTTTTTAAGTTTAATTGAAGCTTTTAATATTCCTATAACCGTTTTAGCGTCAGCAATTTCGTTATTCATTATCATATCCATAAGCTTTTTTATCGGAATACGGCGAACATTCAAAAACTCATCCTCATCAAGATTTTGTTTTGACTCTTGAAGTCCTGTTGCTAAAAATATCCTTATAATTTCATTCGTATATCCTACCGATGGATAACATTCGCCCAAAAACTCAAGATTTGAAGCCTTCATTCCGGTTTCTTCCTCAAGCTCACGCATACCGCAGGCTTTGGGATCCTCGCCTTTTTCCATCTTTCCCGCAGGGATTTCCAGAATCATCTTATCATACGGTTTTCTAAACTGCTCTACCATGATAACATTATCATCGCTGTCAACCGCAACAACCGCAACGCCGCCCGGATGCTCCACAAGCTCACGCAAAGACGTATGTCCGCCCGGCAAAAGCACCGTATCCACCTTGAAATTTATAACTTTTCCCTCATAAATACGGTTTGTTGATACCGTTTTCTCGTAAAAATCCATACTAAATCACCTTTAATATTTTTTAATACCGATATCCTTTCGGAAATGGCAGTTTTCAAAATGAACCATATCCACGCCCTCATAAGCGCGTTTTCTTGCCGCATCCAAATCTTTTGCCACCGCTGTCACGCCAAGCACACGTCCGCCCGACGTTACAAACTTACCGTTATCCGTTTTTGTTCCTGCGTGAAATACGATAATATCATCACAGTTTTTAAGCTCGCAAAGTCCGGTTATCTCAAACCCGGTTTCATATTTAACCGGATATCCGCCCGACGCCATAACAACGCAAACCGCGGCATTATCCTCCCATTCAATCTTAAGGCTATCCAGCCTTTCGTCTATTACAGCTTCCATAATCTCGACAAGGTCGGTTTTAAGTCTCGGCAATACAACCTGTGTTTCCGGGTCGCCGAACCTCGCGTTATATTCGATAACCTTAACGCCGTTTTGGGTCATCATAAGCCCAAAATACAGCACACCCTTAAATGGTCTGCCCTCGGCTGCCATTGCCTTTACTGTGGGGACAAAGATATTCTCCATACATTCTTTTGCCTTAACGCTGTCATACAGCCTGCTCGGCGAAAATGTACCCATTCCGCCGGTATTAAGACCTTCATCATTGTCATATGCACGCTTATGATCCTGAGCAGAAACCATAGGCACAACGGTTTTACCGTCACAGAAGGCAAGCACCGAAACCTCAGGTCCTGTCAAAAATTCTTCAATTACAACGCGGTTTCCGCTGTCGCCGAAAACCTTATTTTCCATAATATCCAAAATACCTTTTTTAGCCTCTTCAAAATCCTTCGCAATTATAACACCCTTGCCAAGCGCAAGCCCCTCTGCCTTTATAACAGCCGGAAATGTGCCCTTTTTAACATACTCAAGCGCAGCTTTAGAATCATCAAACACCTCGTATTTTGCAGTCGGGATATTATATTTTTTCATCAGTTCTTTTGAAAAGACCTTACTACCCTCAATTATTGCAGCATTAGCCCGAGGACCGAACGCACGTATGCCTTCTGCCTCAAGCGCGTCTACCATTC
Source organism: uncultured Clostridia bacterium (assembly GCA_944391635.1). Lineage (GTDB taxonomy): Bacteria > Bacillota > Clostridia > UBA1381 > UBA1381 > HGM11525. The sequence goes on from CALXUL010000100.1 coordinate 2,309, forward strand.
CCAATACCAGCGGGTCATCGGGCGCAACCATTACTAAATCTATCTTATTGTCTTTGGCAAATTTCACCATAGAATCAATATCGGTTGCCTTTATATTAACACATTCTGCAAGCTCGGAAATACCGCCGTTTCCAGGCGCCGCATATATCTTATCAACTTTAGGCGACTGGGAAATTTTCCATATTATTGCATGTTCTCTGCCGCCGCCGCCAACTACCAATACCTTCATATTAAACCTCCGGTTTCGCGTTTTTTTACTTGCTATTAATGATGGAACAGGCGCGAGTCTGTAAATGCCATAACCATACCGTACTTATTGCAGGTTTCAATTACATTATCGTCACGGATAGAACCGCCCGGCTGTGCAATATACTTAACCCCGCTCTTTTTAGCACGCTCAATATTATCCCCAAACGGGAAGAACGCATCCGAACCAAGCGCAACGTTCGTATTCTCCAAAAGCCACTTTTTCTGTTCTGCCTTTGTAAAGGGTTCCGGCTTTTCTGCAAAAATAGTCTGCCATACCCCATCTGCAAGCACATCTTCATACTCATCTGAAATATATACATCAATCGCATTATCGCGGTCTGCGCGACGGATTTCATCGCGGAATTTAAGTCCCAGTACCTTGGGCGACTGCCTAAGCCACCAAATATCCGCCTTATTTCCGGCAAGCCTTGTACAATGTATTCTCGACTGCTGTCCTGCCCCGATTCCGATAGCCTGTCCGTCCTTTACATAACATACACTGTTTGACTGTGTATACTTTAACGTGATAAGAGCAATCATTAAATCACGTTTAGCGTCATCTGTAAGCTCTTTGTTGTCGGTCACAATATTAGACAGCATTTCACTGTTTATCTCAATTTCATTTCTGCCCTGCTCAAAGGTTATGCCAAATACATCCTTTGTTTCAATGGGTGCGGGGCGGTAGGTCGGGTCTATTTTAATAATATTGTATGTACCCTTTCTCTTTCCTTTTAAGATTTCAAGAGCCTCATCGGTGTAGCCGGGTGCAATAATTCCATCCGAAACCTCTCTTGCAATCATCTTTGCGGTAGGTACGTCGCAGGTAGATGACAGAGCTATAAAATCCCCGTAACTGCTCATTCGGTCAGCACCCCTTGCGCGTGCGTACGCGTTTGCCATAGGCGACATTTCCAAATCATCAACCCAATAAATCTTTTTAAGCGTATCCGAAAGTTCCAGCCCCACAGCTGCGCCGGCAGGCGAAACATGCTTAAAAGAAGTCGCCGCAACAATCCCTGTTGCCTTCTCTAATTCCTTTACAAGCTGCCATCCGTTTAGTGCATCAAGAAGATTTATATATCCCGGTTTCCCGTTTAATACCTCTATCGGCAGCTCGCCGTCTTTCATAAAAATCCGCGACGGTTTCTGGTTGGGGTTACATCCGTATTTCAACTGCATTTCTTTCATTTGACATCCGTCCTTTCAAAAAACCTGCATTATTTATTTTTGTTAATAATCCTATCCTCAAATTTCCCAGACTCAAGGTCTATATACCTTACAAAAAGCGATACCTTGTTTTCATCGTTCAAGCTATCCCATAGCATCGCCGCAAATTCATCAATCGTCCCGTTAATTCCGACAAGCTTAGGCTCACCTTCAAAAGACGGCAGCGGTGTTCCATTGCCGATATAGGTGTGTATAAAATGTCCCTCACCGCAAATTGGGTTTTTATAACTGAAAGTAAACCGCTGACAGGATTGGGGATTTCCGTTTGCTGACTTTAAAATTGACATAGCATAGTTAAAATCCCTCTCGCCCGTTTTTATTATCCCCGAAATACGCGGAGTATAGTTAGGAGCATCATCCTCGAACTCACGGGTTCTGAGCGCCTGCTCAAAGGTTAGCTGCTGATTCATCAAATCATATATTGTATCGGTCTGATCGCCGTTTGTAACAATCGTTTTATTGCCCAAAACACGCACCGGAGAATAGATAATAAGATGCGGATCCTCAAGCTTTGACGGGTCAAATGCCTGAGTACGAATACCGTCATCCTGCTTAACAAATATACGGTTGCGGCTGTTGGTGCTTCTTCCCATAATAAAATATGCGCACACAGCATATTTCCCATCCTCGGATTTGCCTATAACAATACCGCGGCCGGGATATTCATTAATTTTAAGTTCATTGGAAATATCAAGCTTTTTCATTTATATCTTCCTTTCACACTCATACTTTACCCGAACAAACCATTTCTACCGCCTGAGGGAGAATTATCCATTCTGCCTCCTGCATAACACGTTTTTGAAGAGTTTCCGGAGTATCGCCGGGGTTAATGTAGACCGCTTTTTGCAGAATAATCTTTCCGCCGTCGGTAATTTCATTTACGAAATGTACCGTAGCCCCTGTCACCTTTACGCCATAATTAAGCGCCGCCTCGTGAACTTTC
>CALXUL010000101.1 GCA_944391635.1 uncultured Clostridia bacterium
AATATGATTTCTTTATTTCTCATGCAACAGAAGATAAGGAAACTGTGGCAGAGCCACTTGCAAAAGCGTTGATGAGTAAAGGAGCCAAAGTTTGGTTAGATAAATTTGCTATGTCCGTCGGAGATAGCCTTCGGGCGTCTATAGATCAAGGTTTATCCCATTCTCGTTATGGGATTGTTATTTTATCAGAAATTTATTTTAAGAAATTCTGGACTGGTAAAGAATTAAATGGACTTTTTGCAAAGCAGGAGGAGGGCAACAAAGTAATTCTTCCTGTTTGGCATAATATATCTAAAGATACTGTAAAGCAATATAGTCCAATTTTAGCAGATATGCTTGCATTGAAGACAGCAGATTTTACTATAGAAGAATTGGCGGATGAGTTTATAAAATTGATTTAATGTGGGGAATATATCATGAACAAAACAGCAATTAAAAATTTTGCTATTTGGGCAAGAAACAAGCTTATTGCAGATATACATTACCGTGCAGGCTTGTTTGGTATAACGGCAGAGGGGATTGCTAATCCGTTGCCTCAATCTACAGGTGATACAGAATTTTATGATATAGGTACAGCAGAACCATATTCCATACATGGTCAGGAAGTCAAACAGAGAAAGCGTTTGGTAGAACTTCTCAATAAAAAAGCAGAAGAAAGTGATTATGCTACAGCCTATAAGTATGTACTGGAAGAGGTGGCATATACATGGTTTAACCGTTTGATTGCTGTGCGTTTTATGGAAGTCAATGATTATTTGCCTTCCCATATTCGAGTGCTTTCTTCAGAATCTGGTAAAGTGGAGCCGGATCTGGTTACTATGCCATTTGATGCTGATTTGGAGTTTACAGAGACAGAGAGAGCGTCGGTGATTCAGATGAAGCAGGACAATCAGCTGGACGATCTGTTTCGGCTGCTTTTTATTAAAGAATGTAATGCGCTGAATGAAATTTTGCCTGCTCTGTTTGAAAAGACCAATGACTATACAGAGTTGCTTTTGAGTATTTCTGTGGTTGATAAAGAAAGTGTGGTCTATCATCTGGTGAATGATATTCCGGAGGAAGACTTTGATGTGGAAAAAGGCGGACAGGTAGAGATTATTGGCTGGTTATATCAGTATTATATTTCTGAGCGTCATGATGAGATCGTAAATATTTATAAAGGAGTAGTTAGAACAGAAGATATTCCTGCTGCAACACAGCTTTTTACTACGGATTGGGTTGTTCGTTATATGGTAGATAATTCTTTGGGAAGATATTGGATCGAACGCAATCCACAAAGTGGGGTGAAAGACAAACTAAGATACTTTGTTTTACCAAAAGACAAAAAAGTCAGTTACGTTGACGAAAAAATTGAACCGCAGGATCTTACATTTCTTGATCCTTGTATGGGAAGTGGACATATTTTAGTATATGCTTTTGACGTACTTATGGAGATTTATACAGAATGTGGATATAGTAAGCGGGATGCGGTAACAGAAATTATAAATAACAATTTGTTCGGATTAGATATTGATAAACGAGCTTATCAATGGGCATATTTTTCTGTTATGATGAAAGCTCGTCAGTATGACCGCCGCTTTTTTACTCGTGGTATAGAACCGCAGGTGTATTGTCCGCAAAAAGATAAAGAATTACTTGAATTTGGCTCTCTGGTGCAAGTAAAGGAACTCAGTGGAAAACCGCAGGAGCCGGAAAAACTGACACTTTTTAATTGGGATTATGAGGATACGTTAAATGCTTGGAACTTTCGACGACTTTTGGAAAAAAAGTATGTGGCAGTTTGTACTAATCCTCCTTATTTGAATAAATATAATGCTAAACTCAAGAAGTTTGTGGCAGAAAATTATAAAGAGTATTCTGGTGATCTATTTAGTGTCTTTATGTACAGAAATTTTGATTTATGTCATAAGAATGGCTACTCTGCTTTTATGACTCCGTTTGTCTGGATGTTCATAAAGACCTATGAAAAATTAAGAGAATATATTATTAACAACAAGTCAATTACAACTTTGATACAGATGGAATATTCTGCTTTTGAAGAGGCTACGGTTCCTATTTGTTCCTTTGTATTACAAAATGGGAAAAATGAAAATAAATCACTTTGTTTCCAACTGTCAAAATTTAAAGGTGGAATGGAAGTACAGCGGCAAAAAATTCAAGCAGCAATTATAAACCCGATGTGTGGATATTTTTTTGAAATTCAACAGTCTAATTTTTTAAAAGTTTCTGGTACACCAATTGCATATTGGGTAAGTGATACAATATTCCATATTTTTCAAACATCTAAAACTCTTTATGAAGTAGCAAAACCTCGCCAAGGTTTGGCAACTTCTGACAATGATCGTTTCATGAAATTATGGCATGAAGTGAGTATCACCAAAATAGGTTTTGGTATTACAAGTATAGATGACAGCAATAAGTATAATTATAAATGGTTTCCTTGCACAAAAGGCGGTAGTTTTAGAAGGTGGTATGGCAATAATGAGTATGTAATAAATTGGGAAAATGATGGTTTTGAATTAAAAGAGTATGCAGCAAAACTATATAAAAATTATACGCGAACTATAAAAAATATACCATTTTATTTCCGGAAGGGATTAACTTGGTCAACAATTTCTTCTGGGCTTTTTTCGTTGAGATATGTTCCTCAAGGTTTTATTTTTGAGACTAAAGGAGCAATGTGCTATGTTGATGATCGCTATTTATACAATGTGTTAGCTTTATATAATACAATAATTATGCAAAAATTTTTACAAATAGTTTCACCAACATTAGATTATCACGAGGGGCCTTTGGGGAAAACACCTGTTAGACTTGATGACGACATAAATATCGAGAGGATTTCACGTGAATGTGTTGATATGTCTAAGGTAGACTGGGATTCTTCTGAAAATTCATGGGATTTTCTTTCTCACCCGCTTGTATCTTCATCTGCATTAACAATTCTCAATGCTAGGAGAGATGTTACCATAAGCGGATTATTTGAAAAATGGAAAAAAGAATGTGAAATTCGGTTTTTTCATCTTAAAGCGAATGAAGAAGAACTCAATCGTATTTTTATTGATATTTATAGTTTGCGGCAGGAATTAATACCGAATGTAAAAGATAAAGATGTGACAGTTCATCGAATTTTTGACAGCAAGGATGATATACCGGAATCTATGAAAGGCAGCAATTATGTTCTGACCCGTCGGGATGTGATAGCATCCTTGATTTCCTACGCCGTCGGCTGTATGTTTGGCCGTTATTCTCTGGATGTGGAAGGTCTGGCTTATGCCGGTGGTGACTGGGATTCTTCCAAATATACTACCTATATCCCGGATGCAGACAATATCCTTCCCATTACCGACGAGGAATATTTTAAGGATGATATTGTAGGTATGTTCTGTGCATGGGTGAAAAAGGTGTATGGTCCGGAGACACTGGAAGAAAATCTGGATTTCATTGCCAAAGCATTAGGAAACAAAGGTAATTCCAGCCGGGAAGTCATCCGTAATTATTTCCTGAAAGATTTCTTTAAGGATCATTGTAAGACCTATCAGAAACGTCCGATTTACTGGCTTTTTGACAGTGGTAAGAAGAATGGATTTAAGGCACTTGTTTACTTGCACCGTTACAATGCAGATACCATTGGAAACTTGCGTGTGGATTATCTCCACCGGATGCAGAGGATATATGAGTCTGAGATAAACCGGATGCAGGATATGGTCGATAACAGTACCAATGCCCGTGAAGTAGCAGCTTCGACGAAACGAAAGGATAAGCTTCAGAAGCAGTTAAAAGAGTGCCGGGAGTATGATGAGAAGATCGGACATCTGGCTTTAAGCCGGATCGAACTGGATCTGGATGACGGTGTGAAAGTAAATTATCGTAAAGTACAGACTGCAAGAGATGGAAAATTCTATGAAGTGCTGGCGGATTCTAAGAATATCATGGGAAAACAACGTGAAAAATAATATGATGAGACAAGCGACACAAAGTGCGGAGCAATCCGTAGATACCACAATGTTTAAGCCTGTTTAGTATAAAGGCAGCAGACAAGGAGAGATCGTATGACAATCGAAGAAATTCTGGCCGGGGAATCTAAGAATGTTGAGTTTAAGGTTCAGAGACCGAAAGATAGTGTGA
>CALXUL010000102.1 GCA_944391635.1 uncultured Clostridia bacterium
GCAGGGACACAGTAATTTATTATACTATCAACGGCGAAGAACCCGATATGACAAAGAATCTTTATACAAAACCTATACCGGTTAACGGACCTGTTACAATAAAAGCAGTTGCATATGCAATGGGTCGTGCGGTTAGCGATACGCTGGTACTGAATTTTACTTTGAAAGCAGAATCAGAACTGGATATTACATCAGAGGAACTAATAATGGGCAACAGGATTTCTTTCAAATCATCTATGCAAAATTATAAAATATATTATACTACCGATGGTACCGATCCATATACAAGCAGTACCGCACTGGTCTATGATAAGCCGTTTATCGTTTTTGGTTCTCAAACTACAATTAAGGCATATGTTACCGATGGCAGCAACAGTGTAATGCGTGAGTGTTTAGTTAACAGGGAATCCAAGCCTATTTATAAGCTTGATAAAGATTCCGGCAATACAACAGAACAATTATTCGCTTGTAATGTTGTCAAAAATATTGCTCGGAAAGCTAAAAATGAGAAAGCAAATTGAGAACTTTTATCGGTAAGATGCTAGCTCGACGACTGTGGAAAGCAATCTGTTAGGCAAAGTCATCCGGCGTATGAAAACTGCGGTTTGAAGTAAAACACCTCTGGTATTCCAGGCGGTTGTGTTCTACTTTAATGTTATAGCGAGGTGCGCGGGGCGGATATGCATCCAACTGTTGAAATAGCAACCGCGCAAGTTATAGCAAGGTGTGCGGGGAAGGATACTTTTTAGATGCGTTTATCCTGTGTCTTAATTTATTAATAAATTAAGAGATAAATCTTTAAACATTCCTAAGTATTTTATGAATATAAAAACTCCTCAGAAATTATTATATTTCCGAGGAGTTTTATTTTAAAATTCTTGCCATTTTGAGATTATTCAAATAATGTAATAAGGCAAGATTAAAAAATAGCTGCAAACTTTAAGATGTTTACAGCGATGCGGAATATCGCAACAGTATAGATACCGCAGATTTCAGATTTGTTCCCAAAACCAAAGCACAACCCTTGAGTAAGCGGTTATGACTTGGAGAGGAGAAGCAGCGGTGTGAGCCTGCTTTTAATTAAAAAAATGGAGCAAGCCAATACATAGCTTGCTCCGACGTGGTGCCGGTGGTCGGGGTCGAACCGACACGGTATCGCTACCACGGGATTTTGAGTCCCGCGCGTCTGCCAATTCCACCACACCGGCATTTAGACCGCTTATTTATAATATCACATACTTTGCAGATTGTCAAGAAAATTTTATGCTTTTATTGACTTAAATTGGGTTATGCAGTATAATATTTTCATACACAGTAATTTTGTGTAAATATTGCGCTGCATCTCGCTTTGGGAGCAGCAGCAGGAGGTAAAAAATGAAAAACAAAACTTTTGACACACGCAGGCTGGTTCTTTTAGCCTTACTGGCGGCTATTTTATTCCTTATGGCGTTTACACCGTTTGGATATCTTAAAGTCGGTCCGCTAAGCATTACTTTTAACACCATCCCGGTCGCAATAGGAGCCATTGCTTTAGGCCCTGTATACGGCGCAATATTGGGTGCGGTTTTCGGTGTTACTTCTTTTGCCGGCGGCAGCTCACTGGTTCTTGCTCTGATGTCTGTAAACCCGTTTCTTACCGCAATTCTTTGCTTTATACCAAGAATCCTTGAGGGATTCCTTGCAGGTGTATTCGGGAGACTTTTATGCCGCTGCAGACTCAAAAAGCCTATCGCATTTGGCATAACCGGTTTTTTGACCGCTTTTTTTAACACGCTGTTTTTTATGTCGGCACTGGTTTTATTATTCGGACGCACATCTTACGTTCAAGACCGGTGGATAGCACTTGCACCCGGACAGAATGTGATTTTATTTATTTGTGCTTTTGTTGGCGTAAATGCTGTTATTGAGTTCTTTTCAACTGCATTTATCGCATCGGCTATTGCGTTTGCGCTTTATAAAGCAAAACTTATTCAACTTGATTGACGTGAGGGATTATTATGATTTTTGCACTTGATGCGGGCAATACTAACATAGTTTTTGGTTGTATCGATGATGGCAACATACTCTTTGAGGGCAGACTTGAAACAAACCGCGGCAGGACAGAAATGGAATATGCCGTTATTATCAAAAGTATTCTTGATATAAGAAATTTTAACGCCGCAAGTTTTGACGGTGTAATTATTTCTTCGGTTGTTCCGCCCATAAATTCCGCTTTATCAAACGCGGCAAAAATGGTTTTCGGATGCGAGCCTATTATTATTGATGTTAACTCAAACCACGGTTTAACAATTGATATAGACCGACCTGAAACACTTGGACATGATTTAATATGCGGCGCGGTTGCAGCTATTGCTAATTATGAGCTGCCGGTTATTATTTTTGATTTGGGTACCGCTACCACTATTTCGGTTATTGATAAAAATGCCCACTACATCGGTACCGTTATTACTACAGGACTTAGACTATCACAGCAGGCTCTTTCTGCAAATGCAGCACAGCTGCCTGGAATAAGTTTAGAGGCGCCCCATTCGGTAATTGGGAAAAATACCCAGGATGCTATGAAAAGCGGTTTAATAACCGGATGTGCGGCTATGATGGACGGGATGATTGATCGGATTGAAAAGGAAATAGGCGAAAAAGCTACCGTTATTTCCACCGGGGGGTTTGCGCCTGTTGTTACTGACCTTTGTACGCATCAGGTTATATGCGACAGCGATTTGCTTTTGAAAGGGTTATGGATACTCTATAACCGCAGGCAAAAATAAATAATTGATTATAAAAAAAGCCCTTTTTAAAGGGCTTTTTGCTGTATATATTTTGGAAAAGAATGTTTTTGAAAATTTATTAACAAACATCTATTAAACTGTTAACGTTCCATTCTCTGATTCAATTAACAGCCTAATATCCTCTTCACGACCATTTTGGGCATTAATATAAATTAGGAAATTTCGCCCGTTTGATGTGCCTTTAAATTCATAACACAGCACTTCGCGCATGCTATCCTTTGGAATTAGGGCAAGTCTTGCTGAATCTATTGCAAGGTGCTTTGAAACATAGCTCCGCGCTTCCTGGCGGCTAAGTTTTACCTCCGGCATATCACGCTCTGAATGGTTCATTATATATCCGTTCGTTTCAAGACCGATTATTTCGCCGTTATCAAGCGCTACTTTGACCTTTACCAAATCAGAATAGCATGTTATATCGTCCTGTGTATATGCAAAATTTATTGTGATTGAACCATCGGATTTTTCATAGTAGCTCTCATTCATATTATAGTACCCGTGCGCGTTTAGAAAATCCTTTGCAGAAGAAATCGCCTGTGCCGCATCAAGCTGTTCGGCTCCGATTTCGCGGTTATTAAGGTAGTATATTATATATCCGCCTTTTTGTGTAATGGATACCGCGCAAAGATTATTACCGGTAGAAAACGTATAGCAGTTAATTGATGAGTTTTCACTTAACCCTTCATATGATATAAACCCATTTTTCATCCCCAGAAACTCATTTGCTATCATTGCGGCTGTTTCTGCAGATATTTCTTCTGCATTCTCGCACATCACCGGGTGCAGGTTCTCTATATGTTCGGAAAAAGGTCCATCATATATCAGTGCGGGATATTCGCCGAACTCCTTTTCGATTGCCGAAAATCCGTCCATACTGTTTTCCGCTGCATATGCAACAAGCGCTGCACCGGTTTTATTTTTATTAAAGTTAAGATTGCCGTTATACATATCCTGCTGCAGAGAATTTAGTGCTGCGCTGAGACTTGAGGCATAACTGCTCATTTGTGACAGCGACTGGTACTCTTCATCTGTCATTTCAGTGTCATAAAGGGCATTCTGGCTAAGATAAAAGCTGTAATCGCCTACCTGTGACAGGAATTTTTCGGTTTTCTCAAGCGACACATCAGATAGCGGAAGTTGCGAAAGACACTCTTTTGCAGCAGCTGACTGACGCGACAGCTCTGAAGAAATCGCTGCAAAATGTGCAGGTGAATTCACCAAAAGCCCTTTCGCAAGCAATGTATTTATGTCATCCACATAATCGCTTAATTCAAAAAAAGCACGGTTATAACTGTTTGAAACAGCATATTCAAGTTCTTTTGCACGCATATACTCATACCCGCCAAAACACAGCGATGCTACAAGCGCACAGGTAAATATCCAATATCCATATTTCTTTTTCATTTACAAATGCTCCTTTTTAGTGGTCTGGCATTATTTTAACCACAAAAAAACAACGTTATGTATTAACGCTGCCATTTTTGGTAAAAATTTATTTGAAAGGGGCTATAATATGAAAAAATTAATGTCAATATCGTTATTATTAATCTGTGTTTTTTCCTTTATGTTATCATACGCGCAGGCAGTTTCGGGGGATATTGCCGCCGGAATGCTAAGATTTCACATACTCGCAAACAGTAACAGCGAATATGACCAGAAAGTGAAATTAGAGGTACGTGATTACGTGCTTTTAAAAATGTCTGAAAGCAGCGCATCACCTTATTCGGTGGAATTTATGAATCAGGCTGAAAGCTTTGCAAATGAATACTTAGTAAATAAAAATGTTCCTTACCGTGCAAAAGCAACGTTTGTGCGTACATTTTTCCCGCAAAAAAGTTATAAATCAATTACTCTTCCTGCCGGGCGATATAACGCATTAGAACTTTTACTTGGCGAGGGAGATGGGGAAAACTGGTGGTGTGTCGCTTATCCGCAGCTTTGCTTTACTGAGGATGTTTCGGGAGAACTTTCGGATGAGGCAGAAAAAGTACTAAGGGAGAACATGTCTAAAGAATCGTACGAAATTATCTCCGGACAAACTGAATATCGGCTTTGGATAGTTGATTTTATTGGAAATATTATAAGATAATTATTCCACAGTTATCTGGTCCTTTATCGCCGCAAACCGCTTTTCTCCGATACCCGACACATTCATAATCTCTTCAATTGTATTAAACGGTCCGTTTTCTGTGCGGTAGCTTATTATTCTTTCGGATAAAACTTCTCCAATTCCGCTAAGCTCCATAAGTTCTTCTGCGTCCGCGGTATTTATATTAATCAGATCATTATCGTTATCCTCGAGTTCCGGCAAATTCTCGCTTTGCGGCGATGGAGATACATATATTACAGTGAATGGTTTATCTGCCATCCTGTCGGTGCTTATACCAAGCGCAAACGCCATGACAAATACGATTGCCACACATATGAGAACAGGAGTTTTACGCATTTTTTATCACCTTACAAAATATGACAAAAATTTACTAAATTATAGCATATGCGCTGAAATATGGCAAGTGCGGATAGTAAAAAGGACATATAAATTCTATATATTTAATCAGAATTTATAAAAATCCCTTGACAAACAAACAAATGTGTGGTATAATACAAACATAACGTCGGGATGGCGTACTTTTTTTGAAAATGTAGTTGCGTTATGCTACAAATGTGCTGCTTCAGGGTATTTTTGCGCGCATTAAAAATATTTTTTTACCCGTATAGTTGCACAGTGCTACAAAATCCCGGCTCAAAGAAAGGATGTTATTTTTATGGCTAACAGCACTAATATTTCCGAATTGGTTAATCCTACGGTTATGGCGGATATGATATCTACAAAAATCAAAAACAAGCTTATTGTCGCACCGTTTGCTAAAGTTGATGATTCGCTTGTAGGTGTTGCAGGAGATACTGTTGTAGTTCCGCAGTATACCTATATCGGCGATGCTGAGGATATTGCAGAGGGGATTGCGGTAGATTCTACAAAGCTTGTTACAACTACCACCAATGCAACCATTAAAAAGGCAATGAAAGCAGTTGAACTTACTGATGAGGCGGTTTTATCAGGATACGGCAACCCGGTAGGCGAAACAAATAATCAGCTCGCTGCTGCTATCGCATCTAAAATGGACAATGATGCCATGGATGCTCTTCAGGAGGCACAGCTTACCTATACTGCCGATGCAATTATCAATTATGACGGGATTGTGGATGCCATTGACTTGTTTGAGGAGGAATCAAACAGACCAAAGGTTATCTTCGTACATCCTAAACAGCTTACCCAGTTAAGGCATGATGAAGATTTTATCTCTGCGGATAAATACAGCGGTGCGGTTATTATGACTGGCGAGGTTGGTATGATTGCCAATACGCGCGTTGTCCCTTCCAAAAAGGTTCCGCTTGAGGATGGCGTGTATATTAACCCAATTGTTCAGATTGAAACGGGTGAGGATGCCGATGAAACTGCAGCTCTTACCATCTATATGAAACGTGATACTAACGTGGAAGCGCAGCGTCAAAGTCTTAAAAGATCAACTGATATTTCGGTGGACAAGTTCTACACAGTTGTTTTGTCTAATTCTGCAAAGGTTCTCCTTGCAAAGTTTAAGGAAACTGCCGGGGTGTAATTAATGTCTGATTTTGAATACTATTGTGACGAATTCGGCGGCTGTGCTTTTGATGATGAGGAAGAATTTGCAAGATGTCTGGACAAGGCTAAGCGTTTTGTAAAATATGTTACATACACAGAGCCTGATTTTGAAGATGATGATGTGCGCAGCTGTATCTGCGCTTTGGCAGAAATTTATGCAGATCATCTTGGCGGCGGTATTGTCGGCGAAAAAATTGACGATTATGAGGCGGAATATTCTACTGCTAAGTATGAAGATGAATTGATGCATACAGTCAGGTTATATCTGCCGCCTGTTATTTTATACCGCGGTTTTTGAGGATAAGGAGGTTTTGGTATGAGGCTCATGCCGGTTACTGTTTACCGTTTTTACAATGGAGTTTGGCAGCGTTTTGTTTTTGACAGGGCGTGGGTAAGAGTCCTGCGCCGCACAAAACAGGAAAATTCAGGCAGGCATTTTGACTCTGAGCTTACCGCAAGAATTTTCTCGCGGCAGGCAGAACGGATTTTAGTCGGTGACAAGATTGTTACCGGCAGGTGCGTTTTAAAAGAACCCAAAAATGCCTTTACTGTATTTGAAACGGCAGATAATTTTATCCTTGGACGCGGTCATATCAGGATAACTGCGAGGTGATAGGATGGCATCAATTACGTTTTCTATTATTGCTCCGGCAGCTATTCTTGAAAAATGTGGGCTGGGCGCTTCGGCAAAAGTGCAGACTGTTATTGACAATGAGGTACTTAAGCGCTGTGAGCCTTACGTGCCCAAAAAATCAGGTGCGCTGATTGCAAGCGGAAGGGCTGCCACTGCCCCCGGTTCCGGGCTGATTACCTACGGCGCAAATTACGCCGCCTACCAGTATTACGGTATTTCCTCAAGCGGCAAAGCATTAGAATATAACGGTGCGCCGATGCGGGGGTCGTATTGGTTTGAAAGAATGAAAGCGGCAAATAAGGACGCTATCCTGCGGCTTGCGGCTGATGCTGCCGGCGCTAAAGCAGATAAGGGCGCGGCAAATAAGCCCGCCTTTATCCCTCCGCTTAATCAGCCGCTTAAGACTGTAATAGGTCTTAGAAGAAACCCGGTTTTTAGATAACTGCCAGAAAGGATGTTTGGGTTTGATTAAAGAATTACAGGAATTTTTTGAAAAATGTCCGCTGCTTTCCAACGCGTGTATGAACGTCGATTTTCTTCCCGAGCATGAGGACAGCTATACTATTGAAACTGTTCCCTGCGAGCCTGTATTACATAGGTATTATACCGGCGGATCTTTGAGGCAGTATTGTTTTGTCCTTGCCTTTAGAAAAGCATACGGCGGCAGCCCGGGTGAAAATATGCGTAATGAGCAGCTTTGCGAAGAGTTGGCGGAATGGGCAGAGGAATGCAGTGATAACGCGGTACTGCCAAATCTCGGAAATGGCAGAACAGCCCAGAGACTTTGCGTGACCTCAGGCGGATACATGTTTGATGAATCCTCCAATCACGCAAGATACCAGATTGGCTTACAGCTTATATATACACAAATGTAATTAAAGGAGTTTTTTATATGGATAAAATTTTAAAGCGCAGTGATAAGCTCGCTTTTTACGGGATTGATGATACTTTTATGCGTATGCGCGGGTTTACTGACTTCTCTATGAGCAAAAACCCATCCGAATATACCAGAAAATATGTGGACGAGGAAACAGAGCGCAATGACGTGGTAGGATACAATCCAACTATCAGCTTTGCATTTGACAGATTCTCGGAAGATCCGGTACATGCCGACATGGTAGGTATTGCAGATTCTGAGGCAATTGGTGCAGATGCGGTCAGAAGTATCGTTATTGTTGACATCACCAAGCCGGCAGAGTCGGGATATAACGCACAAAAACGTGATTTTTCTGTTATCCCCGACTCTGAGGGCAGCGACAGCGAAACTTATACTTATTCCGGAAGCCTTAAGGCAAACGGCGCAGTTGTTAATGGTATTGCTTCTTCTGAGGATGGTTGGCAGACTATAACGTTTGTTGAACAATGAGAGTTTTAGGCAGGGTGCCGCGCGGAGTAATTGGCTCGGGGATATATTATCCAATAAAGACTGATTTTCGCGTCTGGCTTGAATTCGCGCGTATTTTAGAATCGGAGCGCGGAGCGCATGCGGCTATGCGTGCGCTTCGGCTTTGCTATAAAAACCGCGCACCTAAAGACCCGCTTGAGGCGCTTGGACTTTTATGCGAATTTTTTCTCGCAACCACAAAACACCGCGGCGGCGGGCAAAGCAGGTCTTCTAAAAAACTTATTTCTTTTTCCGAAGATGAGGGTTTGATTTTTGCTTCGTTTTATTCGGAATACGGAATCGACCTTTCACAGTGTAATATGCATTGGTGGCGATTTCTTGCGCTTTTATATGCGCTTGGTCCCGACTGTGCGCTTGCACGCGCCGCCGCTGTACGGGCGGTTAAAACGTCAGATATTAAAAACCCGCAAATCCGCAGAAGAATTATCGAGCAAAAACGTTTTTATGCGTTAGATGAATTTGAGGATGATAACGCCGCGGATGTTCTTGCGGCAGCATTTTCCATAGGCGAGGAGGCGCAGTAATGGCGGACGGAACAATTAAATTTGATACCGAACTCGACAGCAGCGGTCTTACCGGAGGCTTAGCAGAGCTGGCGGATAAGTCCGGGTCTGCAATGTCGCAGATTTCTCAAAAAGTAAACAGCGAACTCGGACAGGCGCTTGAAAATATGGCGGACAGTGCAAGAAAAGAATCGGTTAAAATCGCACAGGATGCTATCGCAGCACAAAAGCTTTATGAGAGCGAAAACGAACGCATTCAAAACAGAAAAAAGGATTCAGAAGCACTTTATATCGAACAACTAAAAAGTAATGTTGAGCGTATTAACGAGCTGCGTGATCAGGAACTAAACGCGCTTAAAACATCATATGACCTTGGCATTATCAGCACAAGCGACTATTTTTCAAAACTTGAGGATTTCCGTGACAGATATTTTGAGTACGGCTCGGAAAAGTGGCAGGATTATACCGCACAAATTTTAGAGCATAACAAGAAACTTGCCGAAGAACAGCAAAAAGCCCTTGATAAAGCTGCTGAATCAGTGTCGGACAGCATTAGGGAACGCTTTGAGGAACTTAAAAAGGAACAGGACAAGCTTCAAAAAAGCCTTGAGGAATTCGGCGGGATCAGTCAAAAGAATACTTTAGTCGGTGATGGGATTGATACGGAGTTTATATCTCTGGCTAATATCAAGGAACAAAACCGCGAGCTGGAAGAATACTGCCGTCTTCTTTTGGAAGTAAAAGAGCGTGTGGACGCGTTTTGGCGAACTGACACCGATGATGCCGCTGAAAATGAAAAGAATGCGGCGCTTAGAAACAGTTACTTCTCTCAGCTTCGGGGGATGGATATTGAAGAAGCCGGGGATTTTGCACAAGCTATCCTCGGTGTTTCTGAGCAGAAGCTTTCTGAATATTTTAGCGAGTATGAACATAAACAGGAACTTGCAGAAAGTATTTCACAAAGTCTGTTTTCGGCGCAGACAGCCGAGGCTGCACAAAGTGCCGCACAAAATCTCGGCGCAGAGTTTAGCTCAGCGTTATATGATGAATTAGACAGCCTTGAGGGAAAATTTTTCTCCACCGGCGAGGAGGCTTGCAGAAGTTTTGGCGATGGGTTTATGGCAAGCCTGTCGGAGGTTTTGGAAGAGTTATCTGCTGCAATAACAGCCGGAGCTGCCGGGCTTGGTTCGGCTTCTGCCTCAATTTCCGGCGCGTCTTCGGTTGAAAATAATACAAGTTATAATATCTACGCATCGGCATCTCCGGCGGAAACTATACGGCTTTTACGTGAACAGGAAGAACTAAAGAGGCTTATGACAGAATAGCATATTTTCAGGGAACGGAGGCTTGATATGGAGCTGATTTTACAAAATGACACAGGCAGCATTAATATGTCCGGCAGTGCCGGCTGTGATATACGCATAACTTCCATAACCGGGCTGGGTGCGCTGTCATATGAAAGGCGGCTTCTCACCTCATATGACTTTGACGGAGCAATTGAAAGCGGCAGACGTATGCCGGTAAGAAGTATTTCAATTTCAGGTGACTTGACCGGCGGCGTCAGCCGCGCTGCGCAGCTTTCAAGATTTTGCAGTGAACCTTTTAAATTAATTATTATAACCACCAGATTTCAGCGTGAGATTAACGTTAATTCCTGTGAGATAGTATTCTCGGACAAAAACCGTGCATTTATTAAGTTTGCAATGTCACTTTCATGTGATGACCCGTATTTTTATGATGCAAATGAGACTAAAGTCGGATTATATTATATTGAGAAGCTTATTTCTGATAAAACCGTATTGCCGGCTGTCTTTTCCGAAAGAGTTAATCAGAATACAATTACGGTATCTGGTGACCGCAGTATTGAGCCAATTATTACAATACTGGGCGGTATAAGAAACTCGGGGCAAAGCGGTGAAATTGTTATTGAAAATCTCAGTACCGATAAAACTTTCACCCTTGCCTACACACCGCAGCAGGATGAGCTGATTACTATAGATGTTTCAAAAAGAACTATTACATCAAGCATTAACGGTAATATTATTGAGAAAATTACCGATGACAGCTTTTTGTCAGACCTTGAACTTCCTGTCGGAGATACGCTGCTTAAAACAATGAACTATGGCTCCGCTGGCGAGATAGGCGCATACATTATTTACAAAAATAAATATATTGAGGCGCTTGTATGACAGACAGTCAGATAAAACTTATCGGATACCTTGCCCGCGACGGCATGGAGCTTGAACAGATACGCCGTGAGCTGGGTATAAAACGGAAAGAATGGAATGAATATTTTAATCTTCACCCCGAAGAAAAAACGCGGCTAAAAACTTTACGCATATCTACCGATTATGCCGTAGAGGACGCGTTATTGAGGCGTGCTCTCGGTTATGAGGTAAATGAGTACAGACAAACCGAAAAGCCCGGAGGTATTGAAGAAGTGACAACCAAAAAAGACGTTGCGCCTGATGTAAGAGCCGCTATTTTATGGCTTGAGGCAAGGCAGGCAAAGCGTTGGGGCAAAAAGGCGTCAGAGTCTTATTCCAAGGTTGATGAGATACTTGAGATTCTTGATAAAGAGGCCGGTAAAAATGAAAATGAGTGAAAAACAGCGCGAGTTCTGGCGTAATGCAAACTGCCGCTGGAATATTAAGGACGGAGCAACACGAAGCGGCAAGACTTATCTTGATTATTATCTTATCGCAAAACGTATACGAAATATTCATCACGAAGGGCTTATAGTTTTAATTGGCAACACTCGCGCATCGCTTAGCAGGAATATTTTAGTCCCTATGCGTGAAATTTGGGGACGGGAAAATATAGGCGAAATTGCATCTGACGGCTCGCTTACTCTATTCGGTGAAAAATGCTTTGCGTTCGGCGCGGACAAAACCAATCAGAAATATAAATTACAGGGGACAGGAATTGAATACTGCTACGGTGATGAAATTACAACCTGGAATCAGGAAATGTTTGAAATGCTGAAGTCGAGGCTTGATAAGCCGCATTCCATATTTGACGGAACCTGCAACCCTGACCGCCCTGACCACTGGCTTTTGGAATTTATGAAAAGCGGTGCAGATGTTTACCGCCAGAGCTATACTATTTATGACAACCCATACCTTACACGCGAGTTTATCTCTAATCTTGAGTGTGAATATAAGGGCAGCGTATACTATGACAGGTTTATTCTCGGCAAATGGACTCTTGCCCAAGGCTTGGTATATCCCATGTTTAGCCGTACAGAGCATGTGTTTGATACGCCGCCGTCTTCGGGGCAATATTTTATTTCAATAGATTATGGTACTCTAAATCCGACGTCTATGGGGCTGTGGTGTGTTGACACCGGCAGGGCTTGGCGCGTTAAGGAGTTCTATTATGACGGACGAAAGACCGGAAAGCAGTTCACTGATGAGGAGTATTATCAGCAGCTTGAAAAGCTTGCAGAGGGCTATCCTGTGGAATATGTGGTGGTTGACCCGTCTGCGGCAAGCTTTATTACCCTTATAAAACGAAAAGGTATTTTCTCGGTACTAAAAGCCAAAAATTCCGTTACCGACGGGATTCGGTATACAGCAGGACTCATTAACGCGGGAAAAATTATGATACAAAGAAACTGCCGCGATATTCTAAGAGAGTTTGGTTCTTACTGCTGGGACGAAAAGGCATGCGGCGACAGCGTCATTAAGGACAATGATCACGCGATGGATGATATGCGTTATTTTTGCACCACAGTTTTTAAGCGGTTTTTTGATTAGCATAATCAGAAAGGATATAAATATGGATTTTTTTAAATTAAATGACAATCTCCGCACATGGCTGCCAAGGGCTGCGGTATGGCGCGCCGCCTATGAACGCGGCGGAAGCCTAAATCTGGCAGCAGCTATCTCTGCTGAGGCGGCGAGGTTGGTAACACTGGAATTATCAAGCCGTATCCATGGCTCGCAGCGTGCGGATTTTCTTGATAAATCTTATGCAGAAGTGATAAAAAATGCACGTAATTTCTGCGAGATTGCCTGTGCGCTGGGCGGGGTTATGCTAAAGCCTTATCTTGACGGAGATAGGATTATCACTGCATTTATCCCTGCTGACGCATTTGAGGTTACGCGCTTTTGCGGCGATGGTAAGATTTGCGGAGTGAAATTCTTTCAGACAATAAAGGAAGACAATATTATTTTTACAAAATGCGAAGAGCATGAGTGGGATGGAGATTCTTACCTCATTACCAACCGCGCATATAAAAGCCGGGGCGGAAAAGAAAAACAGATAAGTCTTCAGGAAGTTGAGCAATGGGCAGATATTGAACCGTCGGTCAGGCTTGAGGGTGTAAAAACACCTCTGTTTTCATATTTTAAAATGCCGTTTATTGACCAGTCGGATATAACATCTGCTTTGGGTGCGCCTATTTTTGCACGTGCTGGCAGGCTGATGGATGATGCACAGAAACAATATGAGCGTATATTGTGGGAGTTTGAAAGCGGTGAACGTGCGTTATATGTGGATGAAACCGCTGTGCGCAGGAATTTTCGCGGTGAATCGGCATTGCCGCAGAAAAGGCTTTATAGACTTCTTAATACGGGTAATGACGAGCTTTTTATGGATTGGAGCCCTGAAATACGTGATGAACAGCTTATTAATGGGTTTGAGCGAATTTTGCAGAGGATCGAATTTAACTGCGGACTTGCGTATGGGACTTTGTCCGACCCGCAAACCGTTGAGAAAACGGCAGAAGAACTTCGCGCGTCCAAGCAGCGAAGCTATGCAACAATTACTGAAATTCAGACAGCCCTTCGTGAGGCGCTATGCGACTGGGCAAAGGCAGCAGATACGCTTTGCGGGCTTTACGCACTTGCGCCGGAAGGCGAGTATTCAATTGATTTTTCTTTTGACGACAGTATAATCGCCGACAGAAAAACTGAATTTGAGGAAAGATTGCAATTGTTTAAAGAAGGTATTATAACTGCCGAAGAAATGCGTAGTTGGTATATGGGCGAGAACACCGAAAGGATGGCTAAGGTATGAATGAAGAATTTTTGACTGGGCTTGGTATTGACGGCGAGGTATCGGCTAAAATTATCGAAGAATATGAAAAGGAAAAACTTGTGGCAGATATACGAAGCCGTTTGGAAAAACAGGGTGCTGTCGATACTGAGGCTGCATTTTCGCTTCTTGACAAGGATGGCATCAGCACAGAGAATGCCGGAGAGAGGATTGAAAGGCTTAAAAATGAACATAGCGCGCTCTTTCACAAAAAACAGGTGCCCAAATTTGTTACCGAAGCCCAGGTTTTATCAAAGGATTCTGCTGATGAATTCTCTAAAATGAGTTACCGGCAGAGGCTCGAACTTTTTATGAAAAATCCCGAAGCATATAAGGAGCTTATGAAAAAATGAGTATCAGGGTATATGATTTTGATTATAACCTGCTCGGCGAAACCGATTATCCGGTTTCGCGCGAGTGGGATTTGAAATTTAATGGCATAGGAACCTTTGAGGCAAGTTTTGAACTAGATTCGGGGTTTGCGTCTGTTTTCGCACAGAATAAGAATTTAGTTATTTTAGATGGTGACAAACAGGCGGTTTGCGTTGGGTATAAGATTGCTGACCGTCTGAGGGTTTTTGGCAGGACTCCCGAATGGCTATTTACAAAAAGAGTTATTCTGCCCTTTAAAACCAGTCAGATATTTCAAAACCAATATACCGACCCGGAAACAATTATACATTATCTTCTTGAAAGTACCTACAAAACACCGCATCCTATTTCAGAGGATGGGGTTATAGATGAAAGCGTAATAGACGAGGATGCAGTATGCGATGATCTTATTATCCCTGAGCCGGGAGGTATGGAAAATTTAAACCGGCATTTTTGGCGAAACAGCGCGAATACTCTTTCTGAGGTAATAGTTGACCTTTGTGACATTGGTAGCTGCGGGCATTCGCTCACATTCTGCCCCGATGAAAAATGCTGGAAATTTTCAATTACAAAGGGCGAAGAAAAAAATTTAATAATCTCAAAGAGTTTAAAAAACGCATATGATATGTCGCTAAAGCAAAGTCTTCTTGATTCTGCGGGCGGAGGATATTTTCCGGTGACATTGCCGGAGGAAAGTGAAGAGGACGCTCCTCAGCTTTACGGATATGTTGAGGGGGAAAATCCGGGCACAGGGCTTTTAAAATGGGACAAGGTATTTGATTCGGCAAGCGGGAGCAGTGAAGTGTATTCACAGCTTAAACTTTGCGGTATGGATGTTCAGACTGAATGCGAGGTTATAAACGCCAGTTACGGTACGGATTACTGTCTTGGTGATATTTTAAGAGTACAGGTAGAAATTGGAGAGTTCCGTTACAGCGCAAAGCTTAGGGTGAGCGGAGTAAGTATTATATCCGGCAGTTCCGGAAATAGTGTTAAGCCGGTTTTTGTTGAGATATAGAAAGGACGAGTATATGGGATATATTTGCAGATTTTTAGATAATGAAACTTATGGTGCGGATGATATTAGCACAGTATTTTCAGCGATAATTGGCGGCGGAGTATTAGCATATCCCGAACAGGGTACAGTTGCACAGTCATTGGATTCTATGACTGCTTCCGTAATGGGAGCCGGCGTTTCGGAATACGGCGGTCTGGAAGTAAGTGTATCAGAAGGCATAATACATATTGGCGAGGGCATGGCTTTTTTTAATGCGGGTGTTTCGATTGAGGTGGATTATGATGGGATTGACATATCCCGGGATACGCAGGAGGATGTTTATGTGTATCTTTTGTATGAACAGGATTTAAACAAGATTTTTTTTACAACTGATGTAAGCATACCCGAAGGGGATGTGGTTGTTCTTGCAAAGATATGTGCGGACGGTACTGTTTTGGATATGCGGCAATATGCTGCGGCAAAGACTATTTTAAATAGTACAAATGTTTATTATGATTTTGAAATAGAAATGCCTGATTTTATGCAGTATTTTTCAGAGGACGAAAGCTACAAGGTAACATATGAGCTTCCTCATTCCGGTGTAAGATACCTTATGCTCAGGAGTGTTGAGTGCGAAAGCAAGAATCTGGAACCGGAAGAACATGTTATCGATTTTCAGACAGAAGGTCCATACAAAATAATACTTTCGCGCGGGGCCACTACGTACTACCTTATGATAAAGCGCGAGGGTACAACTTTAAAATTTGCCGCAATCGGAGGAAGTACAACCGGCCCGGCACAGCAGTATACTTTTACTTTAGCGTAAAGGAGCTGATTTTAGTGACAAAAGATATAACAGTAAGCTTTTTGGAAAAGAAATTTACACGCCATTGTCCGATTCCGTTGGTATCTGGAGATACAGGGGTATATAGGTTAATTTTAGATAAAAGCAGATATCCTGATGCTGCCGAGGCGTTTTTTTATGCGTTCAGGAATGACGGACAGGTAATATACGACCATATAGAAATCTCCGATGATATATTCACATATATCTTAAAAGGGAATATGTATAGTATTGAGGGTTCTATGAATTTGAGGGTTGTACTTTCAGATGCCGAAGGCGCGCTTCTGACAGCCGGTGAAGTTGTTTTTGAAGTTTTAGGCGGTGTGGGGGATTATGTGGAAGATGCTTATGATGGAAAAAGTATTGAAGAACTTATTAGCAGTCTTGACGCTAAAGCCGACAGTCAAACCGATGAAGGCGGACTGATACGTGAAAATACCCTTTTTTCGGCGGATGGAACAAGCCAGAATCTTGCCGGATGGATCGAGACGGCAAGTAATATGAAAAAGCAGTCAGATGATAATAAGTCTGGCATTGAGAGTTTGAAAGAAGAAAAAGCTGACCGCGGTATGCTTGATGGTATAGATATTGGAACTATAAATACACCCGGCATATATGGAGTTAGTAATAACTGCACTGGTCTGCCTGAGGGCTTGGGAGATGTCTGGTGCGGAAAAACACTGATAGTTTCAGGCGGTGGTGACAGTTATAATCAATATTTGACTGCGAACTGGTATGCCGATGAAAATGGGGAAATGACTGAGCATACTAAAATATACGCTTGTCAGATATATAATCCGTCGGGAACACATTCATATGATATGCCCTGGACGCTTGTATATGATACCGCTATTCCACAATTGACTGTTGATGCGAGCTTTACACAAGACGGAGAAGCCGCTGATGCAAGAGCCGTCGGGTACGCGCTTGGGAAAAAAGCAGATGTGCAAAACAAGAACGGCGGTTTTGCCGCAGGTCGTAATGCGAGATGTTCGTCCGGTACAGGGGATGTTGACGCTATACAGCTTGGTGAAGGTACAAACTTAAACGAGAGAACTCTTAAAATTTATGAATATCTGCTAATGGACAAAGATGGGTTTATACCCTCTGAGCGTTTTGCTCAGGGAAGCATTAATATGGAAAAACTTGCAGAGGATGTTTTAGAACTTATAAATTCTAAGAAACAGAATAATTTTAAACAATATATTGTTGAGCAAGATGCGTCAAGCATTGCTTTTGATATGGATAAAAGCAAAGACTATCGAATCAGAATATATTACAAAAACCCGACTGCAAGACCGAATCTCTATTGTGACTTCAGAAATAACGGTGCCTATGTGACCGATACGGAGCAGAGCTATAGTCATACAGCATTGAAGTACGGAAAAACTGCAAGTAATGTAAGCCCGACAGTGGTATGCACGGGGTACAATGAATTTGTAGGATATTGGGATACCGACGGAAGTGAAGAATGGCAGGATGGAAGCTGTTTAATAGATGTTGTTTTCTCACAGAAAAATTCATATCCTGTCTGTTACGGTACAATAGATTTGGTAAGCTCCGATGTTCAGAAAGCATTATCATACAGAGTGATGCTGACAGGCAGAGCGGATTTGTTTTCAGAATTTGACGGATTGAGGCTGAGATTCTATAATTCCGTATTTCCTGCCGGGGCTGTCGTGAGTTTGGATGAGATTTAAAAGGGGGGAGATATTAATATGCTGCAAATGAATATACAAAAAGACGGTACAGTGTATTATTCTGAGGTGGCGGATGTGCCGCAGAGGGAACTTTTGGAGGACGAGAAAGATGGAGAAGCTGTTTAATGCTGCAAGCATTGTTTCTGGAGTTTTAGGAGGTGTTATAGCCGGTATATTCGGCGGATGTGATGCACTTATATGCGCGCTGATACTGCTTATGGCTTTGGATTATCTGACCGGAGTGATTAAGGGAATATATTTTAAAAACTTATCAAGCGAGATAGGGTTTCGCGGGCTTTTAAAAAAGATGCTGATACTGGTTATGGTCGCTCTGGCAAATATTGTAGAAAAACTGCTTGGTGTGGATTTTGCCATTCGGGAAACGGTAATAATGTTTTACGCAGCAAACGAAGCAATAAGCATATTGGAAAATACCGCCGAAATTATGCCTAATATGCCGGCGGGACTCCGGGAAATGCTGTTAAAGCTTAGAAAGAATTCCGGAGAGGAGAAGGATGGTTAATGAGTGAAATAATAAAGGATATATCCGCGCTTGCGCCGGTTGCCCAGACAGCGTGTCTGGCGTTTCTTGAATTGTGTGAAAAAGCAGGGCTAAAAGTGAGAATAACCGAAACTTACCGTTCTCAGGAACGGCAGAATGAATTATACGCCCAGGGACGTACTACCCCGGGACAGATTGTGACCTGGACCAAAAATTCACGCCATACAAGCCGCCGTGCGTGGGATATATGTCAAAATATTCCTGGTCGTGAATACAGTGACGCCTCATTTTTTGACAGTTGCGGAAAAATTGCTGAATCAATAGGGATAATCTGGGGCGGTGAATGGAAAACACCGGATCGTCCGCATTTTGAAGTAACAACAAGCTGGAAGCTGCCTGATTATTATGGAGAAGAGGTGATTGATACGGAAAAGCTGGAAGAATTGACAAAACGTGTTGATGAACTTTCTAAAAAAGTTGAAGAGTTGGAAAAACAGCAGCAGAAAATATATCACTATACCCAGGATGTACCTGACTGGGGCAGGGCAACAGTTCAGAAACTGTTGGATTTAGGGTATTTTGCAGGTGCGGCTGCCGATGATTTGAACTTATCAGAGGATATGTTAAGGCTCTTTGTTATACTGGAAAGAGCAGGACTTTTTGATAAATAGATAAGTGAGCTGGGGTATTTCCCGGCAAAGAAAAAATAACCGCCAAGATGCAAAAAGCGTCATTTGGTGGTTATTTTTTTATTTATGTCAGATAATTATGTGATACATATAATAAAAGCAATCAGACGCTTGGTAATTTCGCATGTATGGCTGTTTTATTTACTTTAAATTAGGAGTTAGTACCATCCTGTAATTCTATGCAGCTCGGCTTCTATTTCCGGAAATAAGTTAAGGATTACAATCGCTAAGATAATTACAATTATTACTGCAAACAATATCTTTTTCATTTTTATATGCGCCTTCTTTCCCCGGTATTTTAAAGGCAGCGATTTTTTAGTAATTGCCTTTATATGAGTTGCGAAAGTCACATACGGATATATAAATTTTATATCGGAAATTGACATAGGGTAGACATTCTTTCTATAAAGTATTGTATACAATAGACATTTAGTTATGTAAAAATAAGCCCATAAATCACTTTTAAAACACCTGCTCCGAGCATAACTATAACGGGATTGAGCCTGAATTTTCGCAAAAGTATTACGCAGACTACAAAAATTACAACCATATCAATTTTAAGTCCGGAATCCCATAATGCAGGAAGAAGCAATGTGAGCCCGGCATAAGCAATCAGCGCAATGACGGCAGGGCGAAGTGCGCTCAATATGCCTTTTAAAAGTTCCATCTGGCGGTATTTTACATATATGTATGAGATTATTGAAACGATAATGCAGCTTGGAAGAACGCAGCCGAGTGTTGCCATAACAGCGCCTAAAATGCCTCCGACCCTAAGCCCGATAAAGGTTGCCGCATTAATTGCAACCGGGCCCGGAGTCATTTGGGATATTGTAACAAGGTCAGCAAACTCTGTGGCACTTATCCAATTATTTATGTCTATTACCTGATGCTGTATAAGCGGCAGGGACGCATAGCCGCCGCCGAAACTGAAAGCGCCTATTTGAAGGAAGCTTAAAAACAGTTTAAGAAGAAGCATTTTCACGCCTCCTTTTTGAATAAAGAGTGCGTGCTGCGCCAAGGGCAGCGCAAGCTAAAATTATCCAAATAGCATTTACTCCGATGATGCAAAGTATAAATGCCGCAATAAGCAGGATTTCAGATACTGTGTCGCGGTTTTTTACTACT
>CALXUL010000103.1 GCA_944391635.1 uncultured Clostridia bacterium
CATTTGCATAAGGTGCATACAGAAAAATATGTCCTGAAAGTACAGCAGGCAAAAACGGCACTGTATCGTCTTCGTAGATATATTGGCTCGATGTCATTGGCATATTGCGGTATTCCCCCGTATACCGAAACAAATAATCGTTAGGCGAAAATACGGTAAGGCGTTGTTCAGCAGAAAGCGATGCAAAGACATCAACCGCAAGCTTTTTTGCCTCACTTCTTGATAGAAAGCCTGAAGATAGGTACTCACCATAAAGATAATTGCCGCCTCCTACAACCGGAGTTCCAAGCCCATTTTTATCAAATATATCATACTGCTTCCGCAAGGTCTCAAGCGCTTTTTTATATTTGACAAACCACGTATCACCGAGATAGATGTTTTTATCCTCTGCCACTATCTTTATGGGAGACTGCGATAACGAAATACCGGCATCCTTACCCTCTGCAAGCTGTGGCTCTTTTGCGCTGAAGGGTTCTTTATAAAGCGACAGTCTGTTCGCCAGCTTTTTCTTTAACCCATTAAGCTTTTCAAAGCTACCAAAGGCTGCCGAGGTATATGCTTTACATTTTAACGCGCCGTTTAAGCCGCCCTTTTCCCAGCCCAGCAAAGTCAGGCGGATATCTGAAACGCCCTTTTTGGACAGGCGCTCCACCACGTTCTCCAAAAAGTCTACTGTTGTAAGGGTTTTGCTGCCTGATTGAAAAAAGCCTTTTTTTATATCCTGCATAATAAAATCAAGCGCTATGTATGGGGCACTGCTGTTATCCGCGGACGAAAGCATCCCTTTTTCCATAAGACAACGGCGATATTCTGCCGCCATACCTATATAATCTGCCTTCTCGCCATTTAAAAACGTTATTTTTAAAGACGGGTTGATCTGATTGCGCTTTTTCTGCACCATCTGAATACCCGCACCGCTTTTCGTAATAGGCTGCTGGTAAAGCTGACGATATATAAACGCCGTACCTGCCCAGTTATAATCGGTCGAAATACCGGCAGGAGTTGCATGGATAGAAGCGTATTCTGCACCGTTCTCAATCATACCGAATAGTGCGTTTTGTTTTACACCATGCACGATTCCGTAGACCGGTACAGTGATAGCTGCCTCTTCTTTTGAAAAATCGTTCGGCCTTTCCGAATTCAAGTCGTTTATTTCATAAAGATTATCTATTGCATAGTCAAAGCCATATACTCTTGCAGAATATCCAGACAAGTATTCCGCAGATTTTTTGTATCGTATTAGAGCACCGGGACCATCTGGCACCAATATATAGCCGGGGATATCTGTTTCGCGCACAGCACCCAAAAAAGGCATAAAGTAGAGATTGGCTATAAAGAATTCACCATTTTCCTTTATGGACTTATCATCCACCGAAAACATGATACCATCATTTAATAATTCAATTTTTGCCGTTAAAGCAATCCCTAAAGCTTCAAAAGAGATATCTGCTGTTATCATGTTATTTTTGTATGTAAAAATGGTAGAGGCTTCCTCGTCAGAAGCACCTGCTTTCCTCAAATTCCCGTTATCGTCCAAATATTCTATACTTAAAATAGAATTTGCAAACGCTAACCACAAATCATTCATTTCAGCTGCTTCTTCATCGCTGATAGCACCCCATATATATCCGCTTTTTTTATTTAAAACCCGTAAAGCGGCATTTTCCTCATTTACATATAAGGCAAGCGCAGAATTTTCGGCTTTCAGCTGAAAATCATGAAGCTCAATTCTCCGTGTATTCAGTGCGGTGTCCTGCATATGTGTGTATCTGGCTGAATGTATGCTGCTAAAAGGGTTGTCTGTACTAGCGACCGATATCATCCCTTTCTCTTTATCCGGCACAGCGGCTGATGTAACAACAATAAGCAATGCAATCAAAAGTACAATGATCACAGCTGCATATTTTTTACACCGCATGATAGCTCACCTCTTTTATAACAGAACTGATAAAGTCTATAATCTGATCCCAAAACATCCCCATAAGCGATATTGCCAAAACCACTACCGCCATTAAAAATACTGTTATCAGCAAATTTTTTGCAACACCCCAAAAGCCATATGCATGTATATTGGAAAGCGCTATGCATAGTAGTACCGCTATCCAGACATATACTACATAAGAAGCCAGATTTAACAGCCTGCTTTCAGAAAGAGTCATAAAATAAGAAAAAGCGATGATTACCGGCATGATTGCAATAAAGGGCGACATAACATAAGCCGTAGAAATATATACGTCACGGAACCGTCCTTCGCTTTCGTTAATTTCACCCACTAAAAAGTTACAGCCTACAAACAGCAATAACGGCACCATAAACAATAGCACAACATAAAAGGGCGATGTATTATCCAGATTATAATTAGAAGCAACAAAGCCTCTGCCTATAAAATTAAAAGCAAATACAATCAGTCCCGTCAAATAAATAACGCTTGCACTTAATATACTGCCTGCACCCTCGTGGCGTATTGAGTAAAAGCTGTCCACCGGGTGGCGCACTACCTTGAAAATAAGAAGCATATCTTTTTCAAACTTTGATTTTTCTTTTTTTCCTGTATTTTTACGGAAACGGGCTTTATACACTGCTGTTATTACAACAACAAGAACAACAGCGCACAATATATAAGGTATCATCGTTTTTGCATATTCGTTTCGTATCTGCCAATAAGCGTCAGAGTAGCCCTTACGATTTTGCGCATCGCGATAATACTTTGCTGCCGACTCATAATCCTGCAATTGGAAGTAGCAGTTTGCCATACTGTTTTCCACCAAACGACAATTGCCGCTTATCTGCGTAATATTTCGCCACAGTTCAAGGCTTTCTTCATAATTGCCGTTATTATATAAATTCATCGCGGTATGAACACTTGCAGCAAAATCGGTCGGCGTAAGAACATGTACCAAGCCGCGTTCGGAGTCAAGTATATAGACATTTCCATAGGCATCTGCTGCTACTGCCGAAGCCAAGGTAAACAGGCCGCTGCGCTCTTTTGAAGCTGCCATACCGCCAAGCGAAAACAAAAGATTACCATCGGTATCATACTCAAACAGTAGGCCTGTTTGAGTAACTGCATAAATTTGACCATACCGACCTACTGCTATATCAACAAAATTCTTTTCATCCTGCATATCAGAAGATAAAATATTGCGCCCTGATATATCATGCTTTTTTACAGCGTTGCCTTTTACTGACTGTGTTACGGTATAAATAAGACCCTTTTTATCTATGGAAAGACTGTAAAACGAAAGCGGAACACGGTTAAAAAGCTGGCTTTTCTGTTCTTCGGTAAAAAATAAATCCTGTAAATATTCAGTTACACTCATCGGATTATTGTTGTAACCGTAATAGCCCAAAAAATTGCCTTCGCGGTCAAGCTGAACCATCCCATCATAGGAACCCTCTGAAACAATATATAAAATGCCTGAGTTGTTCACTGCAACCTTGGATGGTATATACTGCGTATTGGTACCGAAAGTAGCGGTTGTAGGCCTTGCATATGTATTGATGAGCTTACCGTCAGATGAAAACACATAAACGCTCTCGTTCGTGTTGTCAGCCGCATACAGATCACCGTTATTTGCAACAAACACGCCGGTCGGTGAAGAAAGCGTATCTTTTCCGTATTCCTTAACATCACCGGTTTTAATATCGTAATGCAGTATTCTTGCATTGCCGGTATCCGCTATATAAAGCCCGTCATCCTTTACAAATATATCCTGCGGCTGTGAAAGGCCGCTTGTTTTTAAAAGAAGCTTTGAAACAAGGTAAGCGTCCTGTGTATGCTTCCATTCACCATCAGCAGACAATGTATAGGTGTAATTTGTAGCATCAGTTGCCGAAACCGATATAGTGCATAAAAGTATAAATAGCGCGGCAATCGCAACAGCATATACACGCCGCAGAAATTTCCCTTTTTTCTGCATAATTCAACCGTTCCTTTCCGTGCCAAAGACATAAATTCGGTTTGAAAAATTTTATTTCAATCCAGAATGTGCCATTGTATTCATAACTCGCGATTGCATAAGCATAAAAAGCACAATATTAGGTACAAACATAATCAGTGCAGAGGCCGCCGCCAATCCAAGCCCCGCCACTCCGTTTTCCGACATTGAAAGAGAATTCATATAAAATGCAAAGGTTTTAAGTGAATCACGGTTTATGAACAAGTTGGAAGCCTCTGTATTGTTCCAAGCATTTTGGAACAATACAATAGTGGATGTGGCGAGCGCCGGACGTATAATTGGCATAATAATCCGAAACAGTATACGATAATCACTTGCCCCCTCCATTTTAGCCGCTTCTATAAGCGTATCGGGCACCTGATCGATAAATTGTTTTAAAAGAAAAACAACTACCGGTGTTGCCAAAAGCGGAACAATATTTATCCAAAAGGTATCTAACAATCCCACATACTTTATGATTAAATAACGCGGAATGCTGACCGCTGTTGCTACAAACATCATAGAAACTGTATTTACTTTTGAAATAAGTTCTCTGCCCTTAAAGTGCAGCTTTGAAAGGGCATATGCTGCCGCAGCCGAAAACAGCATTCCAAAAATCACAACAGCTATTGTCACCGTAACGCTGTTAAAGAGATACAGTGACATCGGAAATGCGGTATTGTCGGAAGCTTCAAACAGCTTTGTAAAATTTTCAAGGGTAGGACGGTATGTAAAAAATTTAGGAGGATATGCAAGCAATTCCTCCATTGGCTTAAAGGCGGAGCATACAATATATAT
The DNA here is from genome assembly GCA_944391635.1 of uncultured Clostridia bacterium. Classification (GTDB taxonomy): domain Bacteria; phylum Bacillota; class Clostridia; order UBA1381; family UBA1381; genus HGM11525. Next base: position 4,737 of record CALXUL010000103.1, read on the forward strand.
GATAGGCAGTATAACCACAACCAAAAATGGTAAAAGTACGATATAGAATTTCAGCTGCGTGCGCTCAAAGCGGATTGAATTGATAGAAACCACACGGTATTTTGCCATAATAATCGCCATACGATACAAAATCCGCACAAAACGCTATAAAAATCAGCCTTTTGCACACAGTATCGTCCCTTTCTGCATATTTTCGCGCTATTTTTCTCTATTCTTTGTCCTCAAACAATCTGTATGCCACACGTGATGTAAGCCAGATTATGAGCAGCAGTATTACAGAAAGCGCCGCGGCATAGCCCATTTCATACCTTATATAGCCAAAATCGTCAATATGATTAGCAATAAGCGAACCGGCGTAACCGGGGGTAGGGTTAGAGCCTGATAGCTGCACACCAAGTCCCGCAGAATTAAAGGTATTAACTATAGCCATAACCGCGCCAAAAAGCATTTGCGGTCGTATAGAGGGGATCGTTACGTATATAACTTCCTGAAAGCGATTGCGTATCCCATCAAGATGAGCCGCTTCATACAGTTCCTGATTCACATTAAGCATACCCGAAAGTATTGACAAAAAGCCTATCCCCATACTCGACCAGAGTGCTACCAGAATCATAATCGGCAATAAAAACTGCTCTGACTGAAGCCACGAAATCGGCTCTTCAATAATTCCAAACTGTAGTAATGCGTAATTCAGATACCCTGTACGGTCACCGGAAAAAAGGATGCGCCATATTGTTGTAACAGTTACACCGGCAGTCATAGAGGGCGAATACAAAAGAATCGCCAATATGGTGCGCGGCACTTTTGTAAGCTGAGAAAGCACCCACGCCATAAAAAAGGAAAGCAGATAGCCGCCTGGACCTACAATAACTGCATAAAGTATGGTGTTGGGTAATATTTTTGTGAGAAATGTCGAATCGTTAGTAAATACTCTTATATAATTATCCAGAAACACAAAATCCGGAAACTGCACACCATTAAAATTTGTAAACGAAAGGCAAATAGCAATCAGTATCGGCAAAAGGATAAAGATTAAAAATGAAAGTAAAAACGGTGCTAATAAAAAAGCATGAGAATATTTATCTAATATATTCCTTTTCATTTTTTATTAACCCCACTTAATATCTCTTTTACAGGGCGCATATCATACTCACGTATCATATTATCTGACGCGTCCGTATAACGGAATTCTTTCATTTTAATTTTCAATTCACTGTTTACATTAGCAGCAGCCTGATTTAGCGCGATCCTTGGGGGAGTCCCCCGCTCGACAACAGCATACCATGCATCGGAAAGCTCACGCTCCAGCATATATGTGACCGGCAGATTCCGATAATTTTGTGCTTGTTCCCACTGCTTTATAATAATTGCACGGTCATCTGTCGGAATGGCAAGATGAGAAAACGCATCCTTATTGGCGCTGTTCCAGATAAAATCGGCTCCGAATTTAACCAGCAGCGTATGACTGAACTCAGTTTGAGTCTCGCTCGAAAGCCACCATCTCAGAAATTCCCATGCCTCCTGTTTTTTATCGGTACTTTCCATAATGAGCGCACCGCGATCAACCGACATTTGTTGGCGACAGACCGTGCCATCCTCGCTTAGAGTACCAGGAGCCGGAGCTATCGCCCACAAATCTGCTATTTCAGGCGCCGCATAAAGAATTTGCATATAATTGGTAAAATTGGCAACGCCTACAGGGCAAGTTCCGTAACGGAAGTTGTTGTAAAAGCTCGGCATATTGTTTTGCAGACTGTAAAGCGAATACAAATCCGTCAGTGTTTCAAATGCTTTTATGCCGTTGCCTGAGTGAAAGGATGCAGTCATACCATCGTCCGAAAAGAGCTTTGTATTGGTCTGGTAAAAGAACGGCAGAATACCGTCAAGCCCCTTCGTACCTGTATAGCTTGAAACGGGTAAATAACAGTTCATGCCGTTTCTTCTGAGCACCGGCATAAGATTGGCAATATCGTCCCATGTATCAGGCACACTAAGACCAAGCTTTTCAAAAATGTCGGTGCGGTACATAAGTACATAAAACTGCATTGTTTCAGGCAGGCCGTACACCTTGCCGTCATAAATATAAGGCTCTAAATCTGCAAGGTTAAAATTTTGATTTGCAAAGTTTTCCAGCTCGGAAAATTCACTTAAGCTTGTTGCCGCACCGCGTAATCCCAGTTGATACGGCGTGGCATTGGGCAAGCCAAGCGCCACGTCCGGGCAGGTATTAGAGGCGTTGGCAAGCAGCAGTTTACCCGCGTCAGGCATTATGGACATCTGAACCTTGATACCTGTTTCGGGCGTAAAATAAGAGTCTGCCAACGACTGTATTGTTTCCACATGGGTCACCGAACGGTTCACCCACACGTTAAGCACATCTTTTCCGACAGTAGCAGCATAAGCGCCATCGGAATGAAAAAGGGAATAAAAGAAACGCTTGATTCCTGCTGCCGCTTTTTCAAAAAAACTGGCAGTAGGCGCAGGCAAACTGCTGGTTTCCCCATAAAAATAGATGCAGTCAAGCTCCATGCCCTGCTCACGTATTGAATTCTGCAACGCGGCAAGCAATTCGGTCGCAGAGCCGTTGCCAACACTTATCTGTGACACATTAGACGGTAGCTTTTGCGGCTTTTTCAGGCACTGTTCAATAATAGAAGCTGCCTGCTTTAAATTGATACAGCTTGCAGGCGTAGTTCCTGCTGCTTTTCCAAGCGAATCATAAAGCAGAAGCAGGCGCTCTCTGATATTTTCAAGGCGCTTTGTTACACCGGGCATATAGCTTTCAATATCCCATGAGCGGTTATTATCTGCATTTGACCCTGCAATCTGCTGTAAACCCAGCCCTATATCAGAAAGCTCTGTTATAAGCTCAGTAATGGTAGATATAGCCGACTGCATATCAGGCGCCTCGGTAAAAAGCGCTATCGTATGCCTGCCTTTTTCAAGATAAACACGCATAGCCTCTCCATTTGCGCTTAATGTCAGATTCGCATATTGATTGCCCGTATATGAAAAGCCCACGGAATTCATTTCCTGAAACAGGGGCTTCCCGTCTATTTCTATATCACGGTAAACAGATTGTCCCTCTTTAACAGACTGCGAATAGTGAAATGCAATATGATACCACGCATTCTCAGGCACATCAAAATTCCACAGCACACGCTGTCCGACAGAGTTGTAGGATCCTGCGTCAAGCGTTGAGAGCAGCTTTTGGTAGGGGCTGTACGGTTTTACTGCAGCATTCTGTTTTGCCTGTACACGGATATAGGAATCCGATTTCACTGAATAATCCTCTGCCTCAACTGTAATAGTGTCTTGCGCGGATTCATATTTCGTTTGTTTTGACAAATAGTCTTTATAATCCGGAACATCTGGTACAGACACTATGGCAGCCGAGCGAAAATACACGTCTTCATCAGCATTCTTTAATTCTATTACGCTGTCACCCGCAGGGAAAGAAAATATGACAGGTGAAAAATCCATAGATTTTGAATCTCTTACGTAATCTTCAACAAATTCGTGAAGCATCCTCTGATTCGGAGTAACCTCATTGCCATATCTGTCGTGCGAATACTCTTTTGTTTCATCCTGCCATAATCCATATATGGGTGTAAGCACGGTTTTGTCCGCCGCAATAACGGTAAGCGTACTGTCTGCCATACGACCGTCTGCCACGCGATAATTAATCAGCAATGCATACTGTCCGCCGTTTACAAGATTGACCGGCAATCTGAGCGTGTCACCAGACTTTAAGTAAACATCTTCTCCCAACTGACCAAAGGTTCCGTCCGCCGCTTGCACCGAGTCCGCGTGTATGGTTAAGATTCTCCGGGCACCGGAGGTATCTATCCAGCCACGGTACACGACATCGGCAGAGTTTTTCTCCTTACCCTGCATCACAGCGCCGGACGCAGGAGAAAAGGGGAGTATCATTATTGCAAAGACAGCAGCAATTATTTTCGTTACGACAGATCTTTTCTTCATAATATAATGCTCCCCTTC